>JAUIHJ010000624.1 GCA_030432015.1 bacterium | reverse complement strand
TCCCGGAATTGCCCGTCGACGGTCTCTTTCCCTTCGTCCACCCCGAGCGCAGCTTCATGCACCTGGGCTTCCACATCTATGACGTTGGTTTCCAGAGCCAGGACAGCGAAGGCGCCAAGCCCATGGTCTACACCACGACCCTGTTGCTGATTGGATTGATTGCGTTGCTCAATGTCTCGGCGGTGGCGCTACGAACTCGACTCAAGAAACGTTTCCGGAGCGGACAATTCTGATGACCACGAATCACCTCGGCCTACGCACGCCCACCACCGACCCGATCAACACGGTCAACGGCAAGGACCACCGCCTCCAAAACGCACCAAGCGCACGAGGCCCTCTGGCGCCGAATTCGCTGGACTCCGGAAGCGACATCATGACCAAGCAGGAAATCAGCAGCCCGGTGTACGGCGCCGGTTCCGGAAGCTCAACAGCTACGAGCACCGCGAGTCGTCTGGACGCCATACGTGCCGGTCAACATCACGACGCGGTGATTCATCCCGAGGTCCTCCAGGAAGAGGCCGTCGTTTCGATTCGAAATTTCAACCTGTGGTACGCCGCAACACAGGCCCTGTTCAACATCGATATGACCATTCCGCGCGGCAAGGTGACAGCGTTAATCGGGCCGTCCGGGTGTGGGAAATCGACCTTGCTCCGTTGTGTCAATCGGATGAATGACCTGATCGATACCGTGCGGATTGAAGGCGATATGGACCTCAATGGCGAGTCGATCTTTGACGTCGGCGTCGATGTCATCGAGTTACGTAAGCGGATGGGGATGGTCTTTCAGAAGCCCAACCCATTTCCGATGTCCATTTTTGAAAACGTGGTGTACCCGCTCAGAATCGACGGCGAACGCAACCGCGCCGTCCTGGATGAAGTTTGCGAACGGAGCTTGCGTGGCGCCGCCATCTGGGACGAGGTCAAGGACCGACTTCACGAGAACGGGCTGAGCCTTTCGGGAGGCCAGCAACAGCGTCTTTGTATTGCCCGCGCCATTGCCAGCGAGCCGGAGGTTCTCCTGCTGGACGAGCCGTGCTCGGCACTCGACCCGATGGCCACCGGGAAAATCGAAGACCTGATTCAGGACCTGGCTGGCGATTACTCAATCCTGATCGTGACGCACAATATGCAGCAAGCCGGACGCATTAGCGATTACACGGCTTTTATGTACCTGGGACACTTGATCGAGTACGGTCCCACGCCGGAAATCTTCACGAAGCCAGTGCTCCAGGAAACCGAGGCCTACGTGACGGGTCGCTTCGGGTAAGCCCTTGCCCGCTGGCGTCACGCCGCCCAGCATGGGACCCGCGTTTTTCCAATAATTTGGCGGCACCGGACTCGCGACCGAACACTCGACGAAGTGTCCACCTATGCGGAACAAAAAAAACCGGAAAAACATTGACGGCGACGAGTGGACATATTCCCTCTCCAAGCCAATCTGCGGCGTCAGAAAAAGTTGGTATCCAGGCACATCACCGTTTGACCAAGCGGGGTATCGGCGGTTAGAAAATACCCTCTCCCCCCCGACGCGCTCGACAAACGGAACACGCCAGATTCATGCCACGGATATTGCTGATCGACGACAGCTTGGCCGATTCTGCGCGATTCATGCAGATGTTGGCGGCGGACGGCTATCTGATCGAACATGTCCCCACGTTGGCAGAAGGCATCGAGCGAACTGCCAAACGCGATTTCGATGCCGTATTGCTTGACTTGAATCTACCCGACGGTCAGGGCATCGCGACGTATCTCGCGGCGCGTCAACGGTGGCCAACCATGCCGATCGTGATCCTGACGGATGCGACCGACGATGCGACTGTCAGCCTGGCCTACCAGCGCGGTGTTCAGGACTTTCTTGTCAAGCCTCAAGTTACGCCGGACTGGCTCAATCACTCCGTCAAGCATGCCATGCTGCGTGGCCAATTCATCGAAGCTTGTGACGAGCCGACCACTGACGCGGAGGATCACGCCGAAGAGGCTGGGTCCGTTTGGATGCAAGAGCGATTCGAGAACGTCATCGTCCTGCGTTTGCTGCCCAAGCGGCTTTTGGACGCGAACTCGATCTCAGCCATCGAGGAGCGTTTGTCGTCGCTTGCCGAACGGGGCAACTATCAACTCGTTGTCAGCATGGAAGATGTCGAGTACATTTCCAACGCGGCCCTGGGGGTCCTCATCGGTACGCAAAAAAAGATGCGTAGCAAGAACCGACATATGCATCTGGCAAGCCTGCGAAAGAACGTGCGGCAACAATTGGGTGCCCGCCAATTCCATCGTCTCTTTCAAATCTACGACGATGTGCCCAGTGCGATTGCTTCGATCAGTCCGGCGACGTAGGGCCGCGCCGCGTCCGATTCTGGCATCGCGACCGTCGCCAATGGGCCAGCACCCACGCGCTGCCGCCCAGCGTCCCGCCCGATGTGCCAACGGTACAAAACGAGCATGCGGATCACGCTTGCTTCGCGCGGGTGCCCCAGTTACGCCCCGCCCAGTTACGCCCCGTCGGTCTGTAAGAGCACTGTTTCACCCTCGACCGTGCGGTACGTCACCTTGAAATCCAGGGCAGCGTTACCGTACGCCTGTTCCAGTTGATCCAACTGGCTGATCAGCTGGGCCATCTTATCAAAGGCCTGGAGGTCCTGCTCCGCTTGCGTCACCATGACCTGTACCCGAGCTTTTTGAGGATTGGGAGCTTTCTTTAGCTGATCCTGAAGAAAGGCAACCTTGGACTGCAGGTTACCTCGCTGGGCGAGTTCCTGGGTAACTTTCTTCTTGGTCCCCTTGGTGTAGGCCAATGGCTTCTGCCCGGGGATCGTTAAGAACGGCTTAAGTGTGACCTGAATGCCACGTGCTGAGACCGTCGACTCCAGCTTCAACGCCAACACGGAAGTTGCCTTGTTGTCGCCGAGGAAAATCCACTGCTCACCTCTGGCCGCATTGATCGGTTGGGGTGGGTCCAACACAATCTTTTGGGCTTTCATGCCGGCGACGATTTGAAGCGTGCCTGGATCTGGAAGCGCGTCAACATTCCAGCGCGTTTGAATTGAAGGCTTGGTCAAGTCGACCTGCAGTGGTTCAACCACCACCGGACTGCGTAGCGCCAGCACCTGAGGCTTGGCACTTCCGGCAGTCATCTTCAGCGTACAGTTGCGAAGACCGCCAGCGTATTGGCTTTCGATTGCCGCCGGGAGCCATTGAAATGTCAGCGACGCATCCGCCAAGGCCATCGTGGCCACGACGGTTTGCGCCCCGGCCTCAGTTACCACAAACTCCCAATCGCGCGGTGCCGTCCCGGATTTCGCATTCTGAAGCGTGAACTCTGCACGACCTCGTGACGCGGTCGCACCACCGCTCATGCTGATGAAGCAGACATCGGTCTCGCCGATGTTGATCTTGCCAATCACGGCCGGCTCGGACGCTGTTTCGGCCGTGGGCAGCGCAGGCAATTCGATTGTGGGCTCGAAGACAAAGATCGGCAGTGCCGCTTCCCGCTTCTTTTTCTCAGCCGCCGCCTTCTTCGCGGCGTCCTCCTTCAACTTCTTGGCGGCCGCGTCCGCATCCGCCTTCATCTTGGCAGCAGCGGCAGCATCTGCCTGTTGCTTTGCATCGTCTGCGGGCTCGTCAGCAGGCGGCACTGCGGCTGCGTCATTGGCCGGCATCGGTTGGGTCGAATCTGTCGACCCGTTGGGACCACCGTCAGCCGCTGGCGTCGCGGCGGCGGGCTCGCCGGTGGCAGCCGCCCCTGGGCTTGCTACGCTGGCAGCATCATCCACACCAGGGTCAGGTGGGCTGGCACCTGGAGACGCTACGTCCGTGCCAGCGGCCGCAGCCACCGCGGGCGTTGCTGCGTCACCCGATTCCGCTGTCCCCCCGTCACCCGCCTCGACCGCCGTCGCGTCGGCGGCACCACCGGCTGACGGATCATCATCGATCAACACAATCTTGTCGGGCTCTTCCTCCGGGTCGACTTCCGGATCTGCGGCCTCGGGGTCGACAACCTCCTCCGCCGCGCCCCCGCCGTCCGCCGACGCCACAACGTTGTCATCACCACTTGAGAGCCACAATACCAGCAACAAGGAACCACCTCCCAAGAAGATCAATCCCAACAAGGCAACGCCGCCAATGATCAACCCGATGGGAAGTCCAGCTCGCTTCTTCTTTTTCTTTTTTTCCGGCCCCGCATCCGCAATCGGCTCGCCGGCGTCCGGATCGGTCGGTGCAGCGGGCGCGGCTTTGCTTTCCGTTTTGCCGCGTCGCGGTTGCGCAGAATCCTCTTTGGCATCGCCGCTCGACTTTGCGGTCCCGTCCGGCGTGGCAGCCTTGGCCGCAGGTGCCGCGGCTGTTGGCGCCGCGGCTGTTGGCGCCGCGGCAGCCGGTTCGCCCTTCGACTTCTTCTTTTTCTTTTTTGTACTTATCTTGAACGCCCCAACCGGCCCCGTGCTGGGGCCCTTGCCAGTCGAAATCGAAATCGCGGCGGTATCGGAAATGGGCGCCGTCTTATGCGCGTCACCTAAAGAAATTTTCGGAACCGCCCCGCTGGAGTCCGACGCCTGTTCCGACGGCCCCACAGAATCAACCGCAGTCGTCTCCTCAACCTGACGCGTCGTCGGCTCGGCGGAATCGAGATCATCTTCGAGCGCCGAAGCGACTTCCGTCACTTCCGCCGCTTCCACTTCCGCCGCTTCCTCGTCCACCTCAACGAGGTCCAGCGGCTCCTCCAGTTCGACGACTTCGGGCTCGGCGCCTCCGGCGCCAAATTCAGCGATGCGCGCCTGCACATCAGACATCGCCGCGAGACGGCTGGCCGGATCGGTGGCCATCATTGCTGCACACAAGGCGGTCAGCGGTTTGGGGAGGCTGTCGGCAAGGGGTTGTGGTTGTTGACGTTTCTCATCCGGCGGCGCGCCATCCGAACCGTCAGGAAATGGGGCATGACCGGCAAGCCAGAAATACAACGTCGCCCCCAGCGAAAAAACATCTCCCCTGACATCTGCTGGTAGGTTGTCACTCGGGTCGGGTGCCGAGTAACCGTTA
>JAUIHJ010000623.1 GCA_030432015.1 bacterium | reverse complement strand
CGAATCGCCGTGGCCCCTGATCGCCCAGTCGCTGCTGATGAGCAACGAATTTCAATATGTGGATTAAATGAGTCTCATGCTTTCACGACGAGAATTGCTCCGCCTCAGCGGTGCGGGCCTTGGCTCCCTGGCCCTGGCCGAGTTGTTGTTCAACTCGACCGACGTTCAGGCCGCCCCTCGGGTCTCGCCAACCTCCCCGCTGGCCGACCGCGCCCCCCACTTTCCGCCGCGAGCCAAACGCATCATCCATCTCTTTATGAACGGCGGACCGTCGCAGATGGACACGTTTGACCCCAAGCCAGAGCTGAATCGGCTGGATGAGCAGCCGCTGCCGGATTCCATCAAGAAACAATTACAACCGACCCAACGCAATCGAGCCGGCACCATTTTCGGTTCGCCCTTCAAGTTCAGGCGGCATGGTCAAAGCGGCCTGGAGATCAGCGAACTCTACCCCCACGTGGCGCAACACGCCGACGAACTCTGTGTGGTGCGGTCGATGCAAGGCGAGATCGCCAACCACACGCCCGGCCTGCTGCTGACCAATTGCGGCCATTCCACGCTGCCACGTCCGAGCCTCGGTTCCTGGCTGCTGTACGGATTAGGCAACGAGAGCGACGAACTTCCTGGGTTTGTGGTACTGTGCCCCAAAGGGTTACCGACGGCCCAGTCGCGCAATTGGACCAGCGCGTTTATGCCGGGCGTCTATCAGGGAACGCATATCGACACGGCCGCCGCCGGCAAAGAGATGATTCCCAACCTGACCCGCCGTGACCTTCGTGGTGGTTCGCAGCGAGCACAGATCGCGCTGACACAATATCTCAATCGTCGCCACACGCTCGCGCGTCCCGGCGATGAACGGCTGGAAAGCCGCATCCATTCGCTGGAACTCGCGTTTCGGATGCAAAGCGCCGGCACCGACGCCTTCGACCTGACGCGAGAGCCGCAACATATTCGGTCGCTGTATGGCGAGACGACACAGGGCCGTAATATGTTGATTGCCCGGCGGCTCGCCGAGCGGGGTGTGCGCTACGTTCAGTGCTACCATGGCGGAGGCCAACCTTGGGACAATCACGGTTCGATTGTGCGCAACATCAAGCGGCTGACAGCCGAATCCGATCAGCCCATCGCGGCCCTGCTGACCGATTTGAAGCAGCGGGGTATGCTGCGCGACACGTTGGTGATCTGGGGTGGTGAGATGGGACGCACACCGACCGTACAGGCAATCAAGGATCGCACGAAAGTTGGACGCGATCATCATATCGACGGCTACACCGTCTGGCTGGCTGGCGGAGGCGTTCGTCCCGGAATGACCTATGGTGCGACTGACGAGCTAGGCATGGCGGTTGCGGAAAACTCTGTGCCGCTGCATGACTTCCACGCGACGCTGCTCCACCTCATGGGGTTTGATCACAAGCGGCTGACCTACCGCTATTCGGGACGCGACTTTCGTTTGACTGATGTGCATGGGCGCGTCGTACACGACATCGTCGATGCGTAACGCAGGGATCCTATCCGCCATCGGCGCGGAAGCTCGCGGAAGGACGTGACGCGAGTGCCCGATGATCCGCGTTTTCGCTATTTCCCAACCATCAACGCTGCTGTTGGCTGCTACTGCGGCGAATCGGTGGCAACATGGCCGGCGCGTGCCTCGGTGATGCCAATCGCCTTGAGCAGACCGCGGGCCTTGTTCAGCGTCTCCTGGTATTCCGCGGTCGGATCACTGTCGGCGACAATGCCCGCTCCGGCTTGCACATAGGCCTTGTTACCTTGCACCACCAGGGTGCGCAGCGCAATGCAGGTATCCATATTGCCGGCAAAATCGAAATAGCCGACGGCGCCGGCATACGGGCCACGCCGGTGACGCTCGAGTTCGTCAATGATTTCCATCGCGCGAACCTTTGGCGCCCCGGAGACGGTTCCGGCCGGCAAACAGGCTCGTAACGCGTCAAATGCGTTCTTGTCTGAAGTCAACGTGCCGGTCACGTTGGATGTGATGTGCATCACATGACTATAGCGTTCGATCGACATCACATCCGAGAGCGCAACCGAACCATATTCGGCAACGCGGCCTACGTCATTCCGGCCCAGGTCGACCAACATGACGTGCTCTGCACGCTCCTTCGGGTCGGCCAGTAATTCTTCGCCGAGCCGCGTGTCTTCCTCGTCCGTCGCACCGCGAGGCCGCGTGCCGGCCAAGGGGCGCACGGTCACTTCACCATCGACAACACGACACATGATTTCGGGAGAACTTCCCACCAGCGTCACGTCGGGCGTACGCAGGAAAAACATGAATGGGCTCGGATTAACCACCCGCAACGTACGATAAATATCGAAGGGGTCGGCGGAAACTTCGCATTCCAAACGCTGGCTAATGACAACCTGAAAAATGTCGCCCGCACGAATGTACTCGACACATCGCCGCACGGCGTCCTCGAATTCCTCCTGTGCGAAGTTCGACGTGAATTGGATTTCCGCGCTGCTGGACGTGTCGATATCGGCGCACATGAGACCTGCCGCCGGGCCCGACAACTTGTCCACCAGCTGATCCACCCGTTGCCGTGCCTGGTCGTAAGCGCCCTGATGGTCATCGGATGCGGCGTCAATCCGTGCCATCACGATGACAAACATTTTCTTGGTGACGTTGTCAAAGACGAACATTTCATCGTAGAAACCAAAGCACAAGTCGGGTAATGCGCGATCGTCCTGGGGCGGGCTCGGCAGGTTTTCGGTGTAGCGGACGACGTCGTACCCGGCATAACCGATCGCCCCCCCTTCGAATGGTGGCAACTGGGGCAGGTGTGCGGCATTCAACGCATCGAGCCGTTGACGTATCTCTTCCAACGGATCGCTGGAATCGAATTCTGTCGTGCCCGCCGAGGTGCGGAGCGTCACCTGGTTTCCACGCGCCGAAATTTCGGCGTAGGGTTTGGCCGCCAGGAAACTATAGCGGCCGACTTTCTCGCCGCCGATGACGCTTTCGAACAGGCAGATACTGCCCCCATCGTCGAGCCGCTGAAAGGCACTTACCGGGGTTAGCGCGTCACTGAGTAGACAGCGATAGACCGGTACCAGGTGATGGTCGGCAGCCAGGCTCTGAAAAGTGTCGTAGTCGGGATAATGGGGCATGGGGATATCTTGAATTCTGAATTCGGCGGAATCGCGCGCCTGTGACCCACTGTCTGGCCCGAATCCGCGGGTCGGCCGAGATCGGTCGGGCGGCCGATTCGGGGAATTCCAGTCGGGGAGTGAGTTGCGGGGCTCAGCCGAATTAATGGCAAAGTGATGACGGCGCCAAGCTTATCAGTCGACGATTCGAGCCACAACGGCGGCGTCACGAACACTGCGGCCTGTGGCCCCGAAGCCCAACCGGACTGGCCCCTGGCTGCGAGACCGAGCGTGCTACCAATCTTGACACTTTTCGGCCCCTCGCTAGAATCCTAACTTAAACGTAAGTCTTGGTATGATTAGACCTTGGGAAAAACGACCCGAGTGCGCCAAGCGACTGGTCCCGTGAACCGACCGTCAACAGGATAGGTAAATCGATGGCGCTCCGATGTCAAAAATGCGAAAAACCCGCCACGTTCCATATCACGGAACTGACGGGAAAGACCCCGGAGGAACTCCACCTCTGCGAGGATTGCGCGAAGATCTACCTGACCAAAGAGGATGCCTCCGTCGAACCCGCGTCGCCCACATTGGCCGGCGTTCTGGCGCAGCAGTTGAAGATTGGCCAAACGGCGAAAGACCTCCAACGGCTTGACCAGCAGGCATGTCCCGCGTGTGGCATCACGTTCTATGAATTCCGTCAGCACGGGCGACTGGGCTGCCCGCATGACTACGTCTGCTTTGCTGACGAGCTGGAGCCGCTGATCGTCAATATTCATGGGGAGATGAAACATGTCGGCAAGCGGCCCAAACGGGTTCACGCGAGCACCGACGCCCGCACCGAGCTGATCCGGATGCGACGCGACATGCAGGATGCCGTCGAACAGGAAGACTATGAACGCGCCTCCGAGTTACGCGATCAGATTCAGAAGTTTGAACAACAACAGGGCGGCGAATAGGCCTTCTCAGTAGCCTCGCCATATAGGACATCATTGTGAAACTTGAAGAATTAGCCGGACGATGTGGTGAATGGTTGCGAGGTTCCGGACCGGAGTCCGACATCGTGATCAGCAGTCGGATTCGCCTGGCACGAAATCTGGCCGACTTCCCTTTCGTCCGCCAATGTGACGACAAGGATCGCGGCGCCATCGAGCGCGTGCTGTGCGATGCCGTCCAGGAAGAGGACGAACTGGCCGACGTCAGCTACATCGATGTCAACGGCCTGCCGAGCGTCGATCGTCAGTTCCTGGTCGAACGGCAACTGATCAGTCGTGAATTGGCCGACGCGGAAGGTCCGCGAGGCGTGGCAATCAACGACGGTGAAAAATACAGTTTGATGATCAACGAAGAAGATCATCTTCGTATCCAAGTGATGAATAGCGGCCTGGACCTGGATTCCGCTTGGGAGCAAATCAACCGCATCGATGACCTCATCGAGGAACGCGTCACGTACGCCTTTCACGACGAGTTGGGCTATCTGACCGCCTGCCCCACCAATGTTGGAACGGGAATGCGGGTCAGCGTGATGCTGCACCTGCCGGCACTGGTGATCACCCGGCAAATTGAAAAGGTATTTCGCAGCTTGCAAAAAATCAATCTGGCGGTTCGCGGACTCTACGGCGAAGGGTCACAGTACACCGGCGATTTCTATCAGGTCAGCAACCAAGTCACGCTCGGACACACCGAAGCCGATCTGTTGGCCCTGGTTGGCGAAGAAGTCGCACCACGCATCATCGAGTACGAACGTAAGGCGCGCCAGGCACTGTTGAAAAACAACCGCGACGATCTGCACGACGAAGTCAGCCGCGCCATGGGGATCCTCAGCACCGCACGAAAGATCAGCAGCGAAGAAACGATGCATCACCTGTCCAAGATTCGACTCGGGATCAGCATGGGGTTGATCGAGCAATTGGACGTCAAAGTCATCAAC
>JAUIHJ010000622.1 GCA_030432015.1 bacterium | reverse complement strand
TTTTGCAAGAATTGCAATGCGCACCTTATTCGGCGGGGTGTGGCTGGAGCATGCTTTGGGTGATCGCCTGAAAGACCAGCTCGAGCTCGTCAAAGTCCCGACTCTCTGCTTGCCAGAGAATCACCAAAGTTAGATCGTGATGCCGCAGGGCCACCGTCTTTGCGCTGACGACCAAGTCGAGGCACGAGAAGTACATTTCGTAGCCGGGTAATTCGATGTCCCCCAGCGTCAAGGTGAAGGGATTTGACTCCAGCGCTTCGTATTCTTCGTCCATTGCCGCCACGACCTCATGCGTCAATTCGTCAGGGTCGTACTCCTCGGTATACATGAGGAGGGTCCAGAAGCCGCTGTTGGGACTTTGGATGGTGACGGTGGGGGTATCAGCGCTCCCCTCCTCCGCCATCTTCCAGTTTTCGGGGTAGAGAAAGCGAATCCGGCCATTTTCGAAGACTGCGGTCATAGGGAGAGGCCTGTACTGGGTTCCTGGGGTTAGGTGGGCATTCCGCTGGCGGTCTATGGTAGCACCATCCAACCCAACGTGAACCCACCGTTGGTTTTGCGCGGCCATGTGGGGCGGGGCAGAAGCCGCAACGTCCGCCGCCGGGAGTCATCCACCCGTCAGGGTCATTCGGGTTTTCAATTTGACCGTCCGCTGTCCTGGAATAATCGTAGCGACCTTCTTGTCATGACGCCATTTCGCGGCGCAGCGGCTGGAAAACAGCCAGACGATACATGCCAGGAGGGGCACCCAGGCTGTCACCTGACATGCCTGCCGCGCGAATGAGGACGCAGCTTCAAGGCTGGCGCGTCGGGTTTCAATCCTTGCGGTTTGAAAAGCACAATCGCTCTGATCTTCATGTGGTAAATCTTGTGGCAGAAAAGGCTTTCTGCTACTCTCCCAACCGCAATTTTCGTAACGCGGGGAGGTGCGATGGGGCGATCCGCGCCGACTCTGACTTGCTTCGACTTGTGTTGCCGGTTTCGGCATGCCGATGAATGCTCAAATGGTAGGCACGTACGAACGTACTTTCGTTGTAGGGATGCCCGTTTGATCCGCAATCAGGACAAGCAGCGAACGCACGACGCTTGCGGATGGCGCTGCGCCGGTAAGGCCTGCCGTCATGCACTGGTTGCGATCGGATTGATGGGTGCGACATTAACGCTGGGGTTGGCGGGGTGCGCGACGTTGAAGCGCAATCCGGTGCCACAGAACGTCATTGATGCGCGACAGTACTCGTTGGACGGCCTGGATGCCATGCAGCGCCAGCAGTGGGGAAAGGCGGAAGGGCTGTTCCTGGAAGCGATCAAGGAATGTCCGGTGGACGAGCGTGCTCATCAGCAGTATGCCGAAGCGCTCTGGCATCGCGACGCATGTGCCAAAGCGATTGCGCACTTGGAGCGGTCCGTTGAATTGTCCGGCGGCGATCCGATTCGTCGGGTTCGGCTTGGTGAGATGTATCTGGCAAAAGGGCAGATCGAGCCAGCTTGGGAGCAGGTTGAAGCGGCGATCGAGTCCCAGCGTAAGTTGGCTTCCGCCTGGGCGCTTCGTGGCGATATCCTGCGCAAGCAGGGGCGACTGGAAGAAGCGGTCGTGGATTATCATCGGGCTCTGAGTCTCCAACCGCAATATCCACATGTTCAAATGGCGGCGGCCGGCGTTTATCGCGAACTGAATCGCCCCCGCCGTGCCCTGGCGACACTGGAAGTTTTGGCGACGCAGTATCCGCCCAGCGAAGTGCCGCGTGACGTCCTGGTCCAACAGGGGCTGGCCCTCAAAGCGATGGATCGTTTCGATGACGCCGTGACGATGTTGACGGCCGCTTCAAGACGTGGCGATCCAACACTCGACATTCTCTACCATCTCAGCGAGGCTCAATTGGCCGCCGGTGATACGGCCAATGCTCGCCTGGCTGCCCGCCAGGCGTTGACGCTCGCTCCCGATAACGAACAGGTACACCAATTGGATCGACGGATCAGCGAACAATATCAGCGGATGACGGCTTCGGTCGAACGATATTAGGCGTCGCGCCGACGCGACGCCGCCGAGCAAGCGACGGTCAAAATTATTTGACCACCCCTGAAACGTGACCTAGGGTTCAATAACTACCCAATGTAGGGCGACCAAAATTCAGGGAAAAGAGAGTTACGTGATGACCCTAGCCACCGCCATTGCAGATCCATCGTTTGTCGATCGTCGCAGTTCCGTTGGCGATCGGACCTTGCCCGAGCACGAACGACGCCAGTTCACCAATAGCCACGAAGAACTGTCGCCGAGCGCACGCGAACTGGCCCTGGCTATCGATCAGTACAAGCTGCACCACCGCCGCCGGTTCATCACCTACGAAGAAATGCTGTCGGTCATGACCACGCTGGGCTATCGCAAAGAGGCGTAGCTTGGACATAGCGGTCCCTTACCGGAGAGCGGACGCGACTCTCTTTGACTCGCTGCCGTTGCCAGATGGCGGGTTGCCGTGTTACGCGGCTTGGCGAACGCCGCAGCGGACGGCATGCCGTAGGTATTCTGGCAGCCTGACTTAGTGCGTGCGGAAGAGGCGTGCTGTCAGTTCTTCCGCGTAAACCAGCGCGACGGTCTGCTGCTGGTGGTCGACGACCGCTGCCAATTCTTCCTGACTGGATTGCAGCTGAATCAGCGCGGCAATCAGTGATTCCTCGGCCGCAATGGTCGACAGCGGGCGAACTTCGTCGACGACCTCCGCTTCGGAAAGGCAGAGGTCGACAATTCTCACATAGCCGATCAACTGCTGGCTCTGATTGACCACTGGTACGTTGGCAGCCCGATGGCGTCGCGCGATCCGCAGGACGTCCGAGACCGCCACTCCTTGCTCAACCGAGGTGACACGGGCGACCGGCATGGAGAACTCGATGACCGGGTGGGAAGCGAAGGAAAACAGGCTCTGCGCCAGGTGACGCTGAGCTGGCCGGAGAATCCCCACTTCTTCACCTTCGGCCAAGACCTGCTGCAGTTCACCACGCGCCAAGGTCAAGCGGATTCGCAGGGGAGCATTCCCGATCAGCGACTGCAACAACCGACCAAACACCCAGAGGAGGGCCGACAGCGGGGCGAACGCGATGGCAAACAGGACAAACAGAGGACCGCCACGTCTCAGCAGGAGATTCGGGGCGTGATAGAACAAGCTCTTGGGGAGCAACTCGCCGTAGACGAAAACGATCGGTGCCAACGCGACTGGTGCCAGCAGGTCGATCCACAGCAGACTGGTGCCGAGAAGGCGCTGCGTCACAATCACGATCGATAGTGAAACACAATAGTTCGCCAGGTTGTTGCCGATCAATGCGGTGGCAATGAACAAGGCCGGTTGATTCGTGAACCAGAGCAGCATGCGGGCAATCGGGTCGCCCCCCAGCCCGTCGAGTACCAAGCGAACTCGAGTGACTCGATAGAAGCCGGTTTCCGAACCGCTGAAGAATGCGCTCAGGAAGATGCCAACCAGAAACAGGATCAAACCAACGATCATGGGGTGGACTCCGTCGAGCGGAGTCGCGTCAACTTGATCAGCATATGTCCGCGTTCGGGTGCTTCCAGAACTTGCATCTCGAACGGGCCCCAGTGGCACGTGTCACCTTCGGCCGCAATCCGGCCCAGCGAATGCTGGATCACACCTGCCAGAGTGACGCTCTTACTGGACGGCAATTCAATCTGCAAGTACCGCGATAGCCGGCGCAGGCTCGTGACGCCAGCGGCCAGCCAGACGTCTTCGGAGATGTCGTGAATCGGTTTCTTACCCAGCAGCAAGCGACTGCGACTGGGATGGTAGGTGAAGACCGTATCCAGAATGTCCTCGAGCGTCAGGATGCCGATCGTTTCGCCAAATTCATTGACGATCGCGGCCACCTGGCGATGCTTCGTTGTGAGTTCCTGCAACGCGTCGGCAACCGTGGCGCACCACGGCAACTGCACCACCGGTTCCGCGTAATGTTCAAGGTGTTCCCGGGGAACGTCCGCCAGTTCCTTCAAGTGGATCGCGGTGTCGATTTCTTCGCTGTCTGGATCGGTCACCAGCAGGTATCCGCTGGGGGTCATCGTGCCGTTCAGGTCGGCAAGGTTGACCGGGGGGCGGAACGACTGAAACTGAGTTCTGGGACGCATCCACTCGTCCGCGCGAATGTCCGCGACGATGGGAGCGTTTACGGCGGCGCCATCGAATCCGATTTCCCAAACCGTCTCGAAGAAGTCCACCGCGCCAAGGGGGTGAGCCGCTAATAACAGGACGACGCCGAAAGCACCCCAAATAGTTCTTCGGGCGCAGCGGGCGCTACTGGCCGACGCACGCCGCGGCCACTGTGAAATTCTCGATAACCTGTTCACGAAGCGATCTCGTTAAATTTTCAACATCGGGGTCGAACCGGTCGCTAAACCGGTCCGGGCGAATGGGACGAGCTTCTCCGTTCAACTGTCTTCCGGCGCCAACATTTCCGCCATCAACAGTAGACAAACCAAGCGTCTACCCAAAATCAACATTCCTCAATCCCAGATGTTGATTTTTCATCCGCCCCTAGTCAAGTCAGTTGAGTCGTTCAAAAGGCGTCCGCTGGCATTTTTTCTTCAAACCAGGTCGAATCCTAGCTCCCAATTCAGTTTGCGCCGACGATGGAAAGCCGGTGTCCGAAAAGGGCTTTTCCCCCAAGCCATCGGAAGCTAGCGGTCGTCTTTTTGCCCGTCCGCTGTGTCGGTATCGCCCGATTCGGGCTTTTTATTTCCGATGACTTGGCGAAGATTCTGGAGCCGCCGGGAGTCGCGCAGCCGCGATCGCCGAATTTTCAGAAGCGTGAAAACGACGATAACTCCAATGGTGGCAAGGATGATGCGGGCGACCAAGTTCGTCGCCCCGCCGCTGGCCATCGTGGGCGTTTCCTGGCCCAGGAGCCGGTTGATCCGCGTGTGAACGGCGCTTTCCTGGTCCTCAAGGTTTTCCAGCAGGGCGTCCACTTCCTCGATTTCCTGTTGAAGGCCAATCAGCTTGACTTCGAGCCGTTGTCTCGCGGCGGCCATTTTTGTGAAGTCGCCGTTAAGCTTTTCCAGCTCT
>JAUIHJ010000621.1 GCA_030432015.1 bacterium | reverse complement strand
GTCCGCATCCGCAGCGGCCAGTCGGCCATTGAGGGCCTGCAACTGCGTTTGATGCGATTCGGATTCACTGGCCCGTTGCGCTTCGGCTTCCTGGTACGCGGTGTTTGCTTGTGCGAGTTTCTGACCGAGAGACTCGATCGTACGGGCCTGCTCAAGTTCGCGCCGTCCGCTGGCCGCTTCCTGTGCCAGTCGTTCCGCATCCGCAGCGGCCAGCCGGCCATTGAGGGCCTGCAACTGCGTGTGCAGCGCTTCGGATTCACTGGCCCGTTGTGCCTCGGCTTCCTGACACGCGGCGTTTGCTTGTGCGAGTTTCTGACCGAGAGACTCGATCGTGAGCGCTTGTTCGAGTTCACGCCGCGCACCTGCCGCTTCCAGCGTCTGCCGCGCGTTGTCCGCATCTGCCAGTCGGCCCTGCAGAACCTGCAGTTCAGCCTGCAATTCATCGGCCTTACTGGCCCGCAGCTCCTCGCATTGCCGCAAGGCCGTCTCGGATTCCTCGCGAGCCAGCGTCAGAGCTTCGACGTCGCGCGCATGATCCAGATCGCGCTGTTCAAGGGTGCCATTGAGCTTGACGCAGCGCGACTCGCTGAGGACCAGGGATGCCTGTACGGCAGCGAGTTCAGACTGCAACTGCTTCGCGTCAGCAGTGTGCTGTGCCACAGCCTGCGCGAGTGATTCTTTGTGTGTCTTGATTTCCGAACGTAGCGAACACAGTTCGTCGGCGTGCCGGGCCGCAGCGTCGGCGAGTTGCTTTTCCACCGCTAGCACACACCGCGACTCCGCACCTCGCTGCGCTGCGACATCGGCACCATGTTCGAGGGCCAGTTGTTGCGACGCGGGCTCTGCGGTGGGGCCGTCCACAGCCGGGACATCACGCAAGTCTGGGCAGTCGACTTGCTTTTCGCGCTGCTGGTGAAGCTCGCGAAGGTGAGCCCACAGGTCGTTGCTGGGAGGAGTGGATGCATCGCCCTTGGCAGGAGATCCCCCCGATGCTTCATCATTCAGCCACCACATCTCCGCCTCCCCGCGACGTACGTCGTCCACCCCATTGGACCGAACTGCGTACAGTGTTGCCTCTGGCAATACTGCTAGCTGTCAATGCAGCGAGTCCGCTCCTTGGTGACGTGAAACCTGCAGCCAAGTGAAGCGTACGGTCTAACGCCACCGATCTGTTTCGCGCGCGGAACGTGCGCAGTGTTTCTGTTGGAGTCGGTTGACGCGACCGTCAATCTTTAGCAGATGTTCGCGACGCCCAGCCGGCACTCCAAGTGACAGCAGGGCTGGCATGCAGGAGAACGTGCCACCTCTCCGGATTTCTGACCGGAATTCCTGACCTCCAACCACTGACAGGTAACGATGCATGGCCAGGGCAAGCGGGGGCAAGAATACAACGCCTGGTGGGTCGCGCAAGGTGACGGTGCATCACTCCACGCATATTCACAAACAAATCGGATTCGTTAGAATTCGCCCCAAACACCATCTCGCCCTTCGTTGCGGTGTGGCGCGTAGGAATGAATGACTTTTCGGGAAAAATGTGATGGATCGCAAGCACGAGAAATACGAACAACTGATCGCTCGCTGCCAAACGCAGACACCGGTGCCGACGGCGGTGGTGCACCCCTGCGATGAAAGCTCGCTCAAGGCAGCGATTGAGGCGTCCGAGACAGGGATCTTGCAGCCAATCCTGGTCGGTCCACGGGCCAAGATCGAAGCCAGCGCGGCCACTTGCGAATTGGACATATCGCAATTCGAGCTCGTCGACGCACCGCACAGTCACGCAGCGGCGGCCGAGGCGGTAAGTCTGGCCCGCCAAGGCAAGGCCGAGTTGTTGATGAAGGGGAGCCTGCACACCGACGAGTTGATGGGGGCGGTGGTGAAGTCGGCCACCGGCTTGCGGACAGAACGACGCATCAGCCACGCCTTCCTGATCAGTGTCCCGTCATTGGATCGTGTGATCGTTGTCACGGACGCTGCGATCAACATCTTTCCGACGCTCGAGGACAAACAACATATCATCCAGAATGCCATCGACCTGGCGCACGTGCTGGGCCTGCCGCAGCCGAAAGTGGCAATTCTTTCGGCGATGGAGATCGTGACATCCAAAGTTCCATCGACGTTGGAAGCCGCGGCGCTCTGCAAAATGGCCGACCGCAAGCAGATTACCGGAGGCATTCTGGATGGCCCCCTGGCGTTGGATAACGCGATCAATTTAACGGCGGCACAGATCAAGCAGATCGATTCTCCGGTTGCCGGGTTGGCGGATATTCTTGTCGCGCCTGACTTGGAAGCAGGCAACATGCTTGCCAAGAGTCTGACGTTCATGGCGGACGCCGATGCCGCCGGAATCGTCCTGGGTGCGCGGGTCCCAATCATTCTCACCAGCCGTGCCGATTCGGCCATCACACGCATGGCCTCCTGCGCAGTCGCGGCATTGATCGCCCACGTGAATCGGGAGCAAGCAAGTAAGGTGATCATGTCATGAGCGTTGCCATACTGGTTCTCAACGCAGGCTCGTCCAGCCTCAAATTTTCCGTGTTCTTGTGCGATGGCGAGATTCTCAAGCCGTATCTTAGCGGGCGACTTGAGCAGTTGCTTTCGACGCCTCAGTTTGTCGCCACGGATGTCTCGGGCGTCGTGCTTGGTCAACGGCGATGGGCGCGCGGTGAGTTGGCGGGACACGATGGTGCCACAGCCTACCTGGCCCGGTTCCTTCACGATCATCTGGGCGAACACCAACTCGGCGCCGTCGGGCATCGCGTAGTTCATGGCGGACTTGAATTCGCGTCGCCGATCCTCGTTACGGAAAAAATCGTTGCGAAGCTGACACAACTCGTTCCTTTGGCGCCGTTACATCAGGCTCACAACTTGAAACCGATCCGTGCCCTTTTGGCCGAGCGGCCAGAATTACCGCAGGTTGCCTGCTTCGATACGGCGTTTCACCACGGGCAGTCCGAACTTGCGCAGGCCTTTGCGTTGCCAGCTGAGATCACCGAACGAGGAGTGCGTCGATACGGATTTCACGGGCTTTCCTACGAATATCTGGCCTCGGTTCTGCCGACGTACGACAACGCGGCGGCAGCGGGTCGCACCATCGTGTGTCACCTGGGCAACGGCGCAAGCCTGTGCGCCCTCCGGGCCGGCAGGAGCGTGGCAAGCACGATGGGGTTCACGCCCTTGGACGGGATCCCCATGGGCACGCGTTGCGGAAGTCTCGATCCCGGCGTCGTGCTGTACTTGATTGACGAGTTGAAGATGGACGCGCGTGGGATCGAGGACCTGCTTTATCGGCAGTCCGGCCTGCTTGGCGTCTCGGGCGTCTCCAACGATATGCGGACCCTGCTTGCATCGGAAGAACCCGGCGCGGCAGCGGCGGTCGAGCTGTTCACGTATCGGATCGGCCGGGAGCTCGGCTCCCTGGCGGCCGCCTTGGGTGGACTGGATGCCCTGGTGTTTACCGCCGGGATCGGTGAACATGCGGCACCGATCCGCGAGCGAATCTGTCGCGCCGCGGGCTGGCTCGGCGTGGAACTCGATCATGCGGCCAACCTCGCCGGTGGCCCCCGCATCAGCACCAAGGGCAGTCAGACGGCGGCCTGGGTGATCCCCACCAATGAAGAGCTGATGATCGCTCAACACACCCAGCGTCGGCTCAGCCTCGGCACCGCGAACGGCCCGAACAGCGAACCCGAATAATCAACCGCGGCGAGCCGATTTGTTGCGAAGACCATGTTTCAGCTCAATTCCCCCTGCGACCGCGTACTCTCTCGCACCCTCGTTCGAAACTTTGCGGACGGGAATTCCGTGACGATTCGCTGCCTGATCGGCGCCACGTTCGATACCCTGGCCGCAACGATTCAAGGTTTGTCGGGCCGCCTGTAAGCGCTGGTGGAATCTCGCCCGCCAAGCACATTCCCGCGTCATCATGCCGGGTTCAACCGAAGACACCTTCGATTACGCGACCGTCAGCGATCGGCGTTGGTCGCTGCAACCGTGGAAAATACGTTTCGTGATGGTTGATGCCCAGGGCATGATAGATCGTCGCGGCGACATCTTCGGGACGGCAGGGGCGCGTCTTTGGAGCGGCACCTTTGCGGTCGGTCGCGCCGATGACGGCACCGCCTTGGACGCCGGCTCCGGCCAACAGCAGGTTTCCGGCGCTGGGATAATGGTCGCGTCCTGCGGTCTTGTTGATTTTCGGAGTGCGGCCAAATTCTCCCATCGCCACGACCAGCGTAGTTTCCAGCAAACCGCGATCGTCAAGATCATCCAGCAGCGTCGATAACGACATATCCAGTTGGGGCAAGTTACCCGGGCCGTCATAGGAATGCCACTTGCTACCGCTGGGAATCGCCGTGGGCCTGGGTCCGAATGACATCATGGAATCGAAGAGCCAACCGTGATTGTCCCATGTACCATTCGTCTTCCCATTTCCGAACAACCCACCCTGGACTGCCTGATTGATGGTCACGAACCGCGCCCCGGCTTCGACCAGTCGGCGTGCCAGCAGAACGCGCTGGCCATAGATATTCGCACCGTACCGTTCCCGTAAGGCGGTCGGTTCGGCATCCAAATTCATGGCCTGCTTCATGGAACCGCTGGTCAACATGGAGATCGCCTCGTCGGCGAATTTGTCCTTTGCCGTCAGGCCGGCATCGTCAACCTCGGCAAGTTGGCTGAGGTTCTCCAGTTGATTCAACATCGAGCGACGATCTTCAAATCGAGCCTTGGCCAAGTTCAGGCCGCCAACTTTGATCTGCGGATCCGCGGGATCGCCTTCAATGTTGAACGCGCCGTGGGCCGCGCCCAGGAATCCGGGCGGATTGGTATATCGAGCTGCGACCGGGAGGCCAAAGTGCGGCGGCACTCCCCGCACTTGGGCGCCGCGCAGCGCCGAAATGAGGCAACCAAAATTGGGAAAGTACTGGCCGGCAGCCGGCGGAAAGAAACCGCTGGTAACATGCTGCGAACCTGCCGAATGTGAGCCGCTCTGTCCCTGCCACGATCGGATGATGGCCACCTTATCCATGCGGCGAGCAATCAGAGGAAGCTTTTCGCAGATCATCGTCCCCGGAACATTG
>JAUIHJ010000620.1 GCA_030432015.1 bacterium | reverse complement strand
GTCGCGGCGGAGATCTGCGACCGGATCGCGGTCTTGTATCACGGCCGGATGGTCGAGATCGGCAGGGTCGCGGAAATCCTGGCCCGGCCGCGCCATCCCTACACCGCCGGCCTGCTGGCCGCCGTTCCGCGCTTCGACTTCACGCGGCCGGATCTGGTGCCGGTTGCGAGAAGTTGTCCCCCAAATTCAATACGGGGTGTTCTGGATAACGATGCCGAGCCCCCGCCTTCTTGAGAACATTGACAATCACGTTCTTGGCTGTGACCCGCAGCCATTTGGTGAACATCTGCTGTGAGACCACTTCGTCGGACGAACCGCGAAATTGACCGATTCGCGTCCAAATCCGCAGCCAGACCTCCTGGACCAAGTCCGCTCGGCTCAGTTCTGCGCCGTTGAGGGCCCCAAACCGGCTACATTCACAGGCCACGACCGGCTCAAACCGCGACACCAGCGACGCAACGGCGACTGGATCACCGAGTTTGGCCTTCTCGAGATCGGAAATGAACGATTCCATACAATTCAAGACAGCGGTTGTGTTCAGCGATGGGAAGAAAAGTTGGTAGAAAGTGAAAGTTTTCGCGTTCGAGGGAGATTCGGTCGTTGACGGAATTCATGTCCAAGGCGGAATGGTACCTCAGATCGAAGTCGCAATCCGATATGTCACTATTCCTCCGCTGCCGCGAGGGCTTAGCTGGTCACTTGCTGGCGATTCCACGCGCAGCTTACACGGCCACCAGGCTAGTCAAGCGGGCTCGTCAAGTCCTCGAAAACCTGATCGACCTGCAGACTCCAGTCCAAGCCATTTGTCGTTCGGTCGACGTCACCTGCCCGTCTTGAGCGTTCACCGGCGCGCGTCGCCGCCTCTTGGTGACCGACAGCAGGTGCGAAGGCAGAAGAATTTGACGGCTTGTCACCGGCGTCCTGGCGGCGTGGAACGACGGGCTCGGCGATTGGTGCCACCAGAATCGGCACCGCAGGCCTGACCAGATCAATTGCATACGTGCCGACGAAGTCGGTCAAGCCACGGCTGTCATACGCATATCGCCAGGAAGCCTCGCGCAGGTCACCCCGGGCAATCGGGTCGATCGAAATCGTATTGTTCGACCCAAAATAGGTGTAACTTCGGATTGCAGAATCGAAGTCCTGTGGATCGTACGATTCAAATGATCTGAAGCGGGGCGTGCCTGACATGCGCGAGCCATCTCCGGCGTGGTCCGATTCCAAGTCAAAATAGAACACGGTTTCGAAGGCGAGCCACTTCGCATCAATTACGTCGACATGCAAAACCGGCTCGATGCTCCACTCGAGAACGACCACGTCATCGCGCAGGAGCCCCTCCGGCGCGGTCGACGGCGCGCCACCGTTGCTGCCGCCTGCGGGGCTCGACATTGGCAACTCGTCGACAGAACTCTTGTCTTCGTAGCTGCCCAAATATCCGCTCGATCGGTTCGGTTCCGTGGTCGTGACATAAGCTGAAAGTGGGAACTCAATTGGTCGATCGCCAGTGATGACGATCGAGTCGGACACGAATCGCATTTCCCCCACGCAGTCACCCGGTGCGGGACAAATTGCCTCATTCTCCCCAAAGACGCCAGTAGCGAGAAAGGGGCTCTGGCGCGCGTCGTAGGGGTCCATACGTGGATCTTCCGTTGTCGACTCCGGTGTGAATTCCAAGACGCCTGGCGTGGCGGCGGTCATCGCCCACTCGGCCAGCACGAGCTCGCCCCAACCCGTGCCCGAGATCCTACCGGTGAAGGAACCAATGCCGTCGATTTGATCAGGGACCTGGTCACCACTGGTATCGATCAAGCTTCCCGAAATACCGTTGCCAAAATCGGTGATGTTATGAAGGAATGGGGATCCCGGCTGCGATTGCGGATGACGACCTCCGGCCAGGTCAGGAATCACCCAGGCCAACGCGCCGTCACTAAACATGACATCCACGTACGCCGAGAACACGCCTGCCGTTTTCGGATTCGTCAGCCGGACATCTTCGACGAACAGCTTAACGACGAAATCCTGGCCGACCTCAACCGTCTCAATTTCCTGCGTCGCTTCGACGCGCATTCCCGCCGCGTCAAGCGGATAGTCGGCAGGTCGTTCGAAGATCCTCGCGGAGACTTGAAGCATGGGCGCCAACATGCGGCGATCTTCAAGCGTCTCAAAGAACAGCACACGGTGTCCGGCGCCGATATTTCCCTGCAGCCGTTGCGTACGCAGGGACGGTGCGATGTTGCCCTGGTGCCGTTGATTTGATCGAGCCAATCGAGCCATGTTCATGTCCCTATGAAGCACTGTCCTGTAACACCTCACACGCCGCAGACGCCTCCCTCAGTTGAGGTGCATCCATTATCAACGTAGCCGATCGACCATCAATGTCAATCTTAACGGTAATGACAAGCGACAGTATCCACCGAACCATTGTTACCCGTTTTAAGGTTGCCCTAATCAGCTTCTCCACCAACGTCAGCGGTGGAAAACGCGGAAGAAATTGTAATCCGAGGCTCAGGTCTTAGTGTTGCGTCAATTCGCCACTGCACGGCTCTTACGCAGCCAGGCCGAGGTTCCATGGGGTCTGCCCCCAGGCTGCAAGCTGACATGCCTTGGGCATTTACAAGATCGCAACTCCAAAACGAATCAGTGAGGGATTGGCCACGAAATCTCGAAATCAACCCAACTGCATACGACACTTGCGCTGCGGGTCACGAATTCGCAAGGCGCTCAAGTTCAAACGGCACACAGTGGCTCCCTTCACTCCGCCGCAGGCGGCCAACGAGGTGCGGCAAGATCACCGAAACGCCCTCGCAACCCTACAGTCTGAGGGGAGCCTACAAAGCCGTTTGCAAGAAGCTTGACGTCCGCCTGCGTCGTTTCGCTTTGTTGGATTGGCCCGGTGGGCCATTTGTCTCGGCGGCGCTGACAGCAGTCAGTCACGCGTCGGATGGTTTCAACGACTGCGGAATTGGAACTGCAGGATGCCATCTCGGCCCATCCTAAGTCGCGAGTCCTGGTGGCCATCGTCAAAGGGTGAGGTCGCGGCGTGACCGCCATGCGAATCTGGCCGCAGAATGAAATCCGCCGTGGGAACTCAGTTGACACCCGCCGATATGGAATAAAAATTCCCAGCAGACGGAGGCTGGCCAAAATTGCCTCGACGGTTCAGCCCAACTTGGTCGCCGAGGCGATCGGCGCCGTCAAGATCAGTCAGCTCGCGAATTTTCAATCCTGTCGACCGCCAGAGTTACCTGACTAAGGAGGTTTACAGCTTCCCACTCATTCAGTTTGCGCTTCGCCAAGAAGGATTGCCGCAGCAGCCCTGAGTCGTCAGCGGAGAGCATTTCACTCAGAGGAGCCAGTGCTGATTCATTTTGCAGGTCGCCAAGTGCGCGGACGGTGACCAGCACGACTCCGTAGTCTCGGTCAGTGAGCATGCGGATGAGCTGATCGACAGCGCGCTGATCGTTGATGCGTGCCAAAGCTTCTACGGCGGCCCGCCGCACATCCGCTTGACGATCCTTCAGTGCGCGGCAAAGTGGGGAGAATACGTTCGCGTCCGCAAGCAGGCCGAGCGATTCGGCGGCTTTAACACGTATCTCATCCTTCTTCGCCCTCAAGGCCCGGACCAGAGTAGGCAGGGCACGGTGATCGCCAAAATCCGCGAGCGCGGATGCCGCGCTTTGTCGCACATCAATAACGCGGTCTCGTAGCGCACGCACGAGACCGTCGATGGCGGCGGGATCACCCAGGTTTCCGAGCGCACTCGCAGCAGACTCACGCAACATCGCATCGCCTCGATCGGTTAACGACTTCAACAGAACCTCGACCCCGCGACGATCGCCCAGTTCCCCCAAACGCGTCGCCGCAATCCATCGGTGATGACCACTCTTCATGGCGTGAACAAGCGGCTCAAACGCACGTGGGTCACCTGACGCGGCAAGTGCTTGCGAGGCAAGGCTGAACATTTTCCACTTATCAACATCCCACTTCCGCGAATCCGCAGCATGCATGGCGCGCGCTATCGCGTCGATGGTTCGCTCGCCGCCAATGGCCTGGAGGATCTTGACGGCATTGAGTCGCAACGATGTGTCCTCGTCGTGTGATAGCGCTGCGTCGAGTTCATCAATGGCTGCGTCGACCCCAGCCAATTGCAAGCGTCGACTGATCGCCTCAATCATCTCGAGCTCAAAGGCATATGGCACGAGGCGCTGCGAATGTTCGACGTCTGTAAACTCCCCGAGATGCTCGAAATCATCAAAGTCAATCGCCGTCAGCATTGCAGCCTGCACCAGAGCGGACCTGTCGTCCCCCGCCAGATCAAACAACGATTTGCGGTCCGCGGTTGAGAGTTGTGTGGAGCCGAGAATTGCAGTGCGGCGAATGATGGGTTCAGCGTCCTGAACCGCCTTCACAAAATGAGGGACAATTTCGGGCGCCGAGATCCGGGACAGCGAAACCAGCGCCGCCTTCCTCACGTCAACGTTGTTGGAGTCGAGAAACTCTCCCAGCAGATCCACCGCGGATACGCCCAGAAACCCCAGCGAGTCGATGGCGCCGATCAATTTCGAGTCGTCATCGGTTTGGAGCTTTGGTCGTAAACTGCGGAGGGCAAAGTAATCGCGCAGAAAGCGATGCCCAAACTCGAGGCTCTCGCGAGACGTCTTGAAGAGCATCGCGTCTTGCATGTGGCGGGCAAATGCTTGTGCGCGAAAGGGCCAACGCATGGTGAGACCCAGGATGATCCATAGAAGGGGGCTGTCAAATCGGCGGCGGAGGAACCGGTCAAGCGAATTGGGAATGAACCGGGCCGCCCGTGAAAGTCGCGCGGGGTTGGCGTCGGAAGCTGCAACGTTCGGTTCGAAGTGACGTGCCATGCTTTGCAGCCACTCGTTCAGCCCGGCCAAGCAGACAAACAGCCATGGTAGGGTACACAGCAAGATCGCAAGGTCCAATCCCGCGAGCAAGGTCCCGACGATCGCAAACACGACGAATACGAAGAGCGAGAGGCGGGCCTGACGAATCATTGCGAGAATTGACCAAGCCGCGCCGGCGAGGAGGAGTAGTTTGGCGTTTTCGTCGGAGGGGAAACG
>JAUIHJ010000619.1 GCA_030432015.1 bacterium | reverse complement strand
GTTGTCCTCGGCCTGTCAGCGATCTTTCTCGATCGCGACGCTCTCTTCCGACCGGAGCTCGCCGAGGACGGCAAAGCAGATCGTCATGGTCGTGTCATGCTTCAGGACTGGGAATTGGGGCTGGCCGTCAATCACGCGCTGCGGTACATCAGGCCGGACGACGCCTTGCGAAATGCGATCGTGGCTGGGCGAATGCGGACCAGGGACGACGTCAAGCGGGAAGTTGAACGGATGCTTGCCGACGACAGCATCCGCAAGCCGCGCCTCCTTCGCTTCTTTCGCGATTACTTCGACTACGACCGCGGCGGATATATCTGCAAGGACTCGAAGGCCCTTGCGGATACCGGTGTGAGTAACCGGGGGACCTCGCATTATCGCGCGATGTTTGACGCGACGGCGAGCACCGATCGCTTGATTGAACTCATCCTGCAGGACGACAAGGACGTGTTCAAGCAGTTGCTGACGACGGACAAGGTCGTGGCCACGAAGTCAGATAATGTGTATTTCGGCAAGTACCGGACCAGGGAAGAACGATCCGCGTCGGTGGCTGCGGCAAAGAAGGCAGAGGCCGCGGCGGCCAAGCGAGAGGCGGCCGAGCTGGAGGCATGGTTGAAAGCCAACCCGGGAAAAAAGCCGCCGAAGCCCAAGAACAGGAAGAAGCGAGCGGCCGTCAATCACAGTGTTACCGAGGCAAACCTGGCAGGACCAAAGGTCTACGCCCGAGTGAGTCGGCGCAGCTTCGGCAATGGTTCCATGAAGCCTGATCGCATCCTGGCCACGGCCCCCGCAGGACAACGCCTGGGCGTTTTGACCCATCCCAGTTGGCTCGTGTCGCACTCCGATGCCATGGACAACCACGCGATCCGTCGCGGCAAATGGATTCGTGAACGGCTCCTTGGTGGCGGGATTCCCGATGTGCCAATCACCGTCGATGCGATGTTGCCGGATGAGCCTCAAAATACGCTGCGCGAACGGATGCGCGTCACGAGGGAATCCTATTGCTGGTCGTGCCACAAGAAGATGGATCCGTTGGGGCTACCGTTTGAAATGTACAATCACGCGGGATTGTATCGGGAAACGGAGCTCGACAAGCCCGTCGACACGACCGGCGAGATCATCGATTCCGGCGACCCCATGCTCGACGGCAAGGTGGCCAACGCCATTGAACTGATTCAGAAGCTCGCCGCAAGTGAACGAGCCGAACAGGTTTTCGTTCGCCACGCGTTCCGCTTCTGGATGGGCCGCAACGAGACTCTCAACGACGCGCCCGTGCTGCAGGATGCGTATCACGCCTACAAATCGAGTGGCGGCAGCATGAATGCGCTGCTTACCTCGCTGCTCACGTCCGATGCGTTTCTCTACCGCACAAGGCGCGAGTTGAAGTTGGCGGAGGCGAACTGATTCGGGTTCGCAAGTCCACCGGTTCGGACGATGTGAATTCTCGAGGCGCTGCCGATTCACGTGCCGGCGCGCGTGGATTGGAATCTTGCCGTTCGTTGGTGGCCTTTGTCCAGGGGGCTACGCCAAGCTGACAATGGTTGCGGACCGACGCCACGGATCGGCGGTAGGATTCGAGTTCGGCGGTGAGTCTCGAATGAAGTGCGCCACGCGCCGATGACGGACCTCGCTCGCGCTTCTTGTAGCTGCACGATTCACATACTCCACCGACGCACGCTGCCGAAAACGCGGAAGAAATGGCAACCCGCCGCGTCAACGTTGGTGTTGCGCCACTTAGTCGCGAAGCGGCGGCATGCGTCTTGGCGCCGGCAAACACCTGCCGCCGCTGCGCGGCGCGATGACGTATCTTCAAAACTTCAAATTTGCGTGAGTGGACCTCATTCGAGCTGACGCCAACTGTGGCTGTGGCGCAGGTGCAGCGCTGACGCTGGCGCAGTCCCCGGCGATGCGGTCGACGGTCGGACGAGGAAGCCGTCACGGCCGGTACGGAGTCGCTGGCCACAATCCGATCCATCGATCCTCAAGCCACGCCCGATGGCGCCGCCGACTTGGTTGTAACCGGCTTGGTTGGAAACCAACTTGCACCGCTTTACGAGCAGCGGCCAAATCGTTCCGGCCCTGTCCGTTGCAGCATTTGCGAATCGGAGAAGGGCCAACTACCATGATCGAAAGGTGCCCATTCTCAGACGGCGTATGCATTCCGATGCGATCGAAACCCAACACAGCAGGCGGCAAACGCCAACATGGCCGCCTCTGGCAGCGTGTTTGGGGGCTCGCGGTTGATGCCTATCGGCCCCAACGGGAATGTGATTCAGCCGCACCGATGGACGTGCCGACGTCGCCGCCGGGAATGACGACCCAGCAGGAACTCGAATATTACGAGGCATGTGCCGCCCGCATGGCCGCACGGTCGGGAGCGGTGGTCGACCTTGGCTGCTGGATGGGGGCAACGGCCTACGCACTTGCCCGCGGAATCGTCCGAGAAGCAGGCCAGCGAGAGTCTGCCGACAGCCGAGTTCAGGCATTCGATCGGTTCCTTTGGGAACCTTGGATGGATCCGTTCCTGCCGGACGTATTTTGCGACTACCGGAGCGGCGATTCATTTCTCCCCGAAGCTCGCAAGCGAATGGCTGACATGTTGCAGCATGTCGACCTGGTTCCGTGTGACCTCACCCTGCGGGATTGGCAAGGAGGGCCGATCAAGATCCTCCTCGTTGACGCGATGAAGACGGAGTCGCTCACGAGATCGATCACGGAACGTTTTTTTCCCTTCCTGGAACCGGGCGGAATCGTCTTGCATCAGGACTTCAAGCACTACTACACGTCCTGGCTTCACCTCGTTCAGTATCGACTTCGAGACCAACTGAGATTGACCCATGAAGTCAGAGACGGCGGCACGGTCGGGTTCGAGGTGTTTCGTCCCGTCACGCATGAAGACGCGGTTCGCGCCGCCGACTTCGCCGACGCGACCGACGACGAGGTGGAGGCCGCGTTTAACTACTCACTGAACCTGGTGGAAGCGCAAGGACAGTCGGCAATCGCCGCGGCGCATGTCATGCACTTCGTCCATGCTAATCAGTTCCATCGGGCGGGCACGCTGCTTGACGACTACCGGCATCGTTTTCCTGCCGCTTCTCCCGATCTGGACAACGCGCTGGCCATGATTGAGCGGCCGCTGTCTGAATGAACGTGCGTTAGGCGGAATCGCGTCGTAACCGCACCAGCAAGATGCCTCCCTGACCGACCACCACTTCGCCGTGTGCTGCGATGAATTCTTCGAGGTATAGCATCGCCCAGGTGAGTCGTTGGTGGTCGCGTTCGCGCAGTCGCGCGTGGGACCAATGCCGCAAGAAGTTGACATTCACCAAAATATGGCTGAATTCCTGCGCACGTAAGCTGGTGGCAATCGTATCCAAGTCGCCTTCGGCTTTGACGACTTCCGCACTCCAGCGGTTTGCGTCCCAACTCATATCACCTGAATACTTGCAATCCAGCAGGTAGCCGCGGCTCTCCGCGATGAGAAAGACGTGTGCATGGGTGTTCGGTAAGCCAGTCATCGCTTCGTCTGCTCCTCGTCGCTGGTCCTCCAACCGGACAGCGAATTCCGGAAACGGGTCGCCCTCGCGTTTCTTCACCCGCGCCACCCACGGCCGCTCTTTCACGCGTCCCCGTAGGTAGTGAAAGGCTTGCTGCTCGGTCAACTTGATCCATTCGGCCAGGTTGACAACCGAGAGAAACAGGACCAGCAGAGCGACAGGAATGGCCAGCATTTCCGGCCTCCAGTACCTGGCCTTTGCAAGATGTCGATTCAATTCGGCCACCAACACACCGGAGCAGATCGCCGCTAAGGGAAAGGCAGGAAGCACATACCGCACGAGTGGAGTCTGGCCCGCCAACGCGACGAAAACCGTCACCGTGATGAAGTACAGCCATAGCGAAGTCGCGTCACGACGAACGAGGGGCAGAAGCAGGCCGAGTGCCAGGAGGGGGCAGACCCAGTGAAGGGGCTTGCGCGCGTACAACCAGGGGCGTCGTTGGGCATCCAATAAATTCAGCGACGTGGTCGGCCGACCCATGTTGGGGTTGGGGACTGCTTCGGACAAGAAGGCGAATCGCGATTGACGGAGCCGTCGCGCGACATCTTCAGCAGGCGGACCCTGCTGCTGCATCAGCCGATGCACGTCGGCGTGGTACGGCCGCAATGCACCGATGGCGTCCTGGTAGAGCGGTTGGCGCAGCAACAGCGGATACACCGGGTCGCCCAGCACGACAAAATTGTGCGCGTACCAGGAACCGGACGGTAGACATGCAAACAGTATCGCGAACGTCACTCCGGTCGCGGCAAGGCGACGGCCCCGCAGCCAATCCCAGACCACGCACGCCAGCACCGCGGCGCCGATCAGAACGGCGACGAGCACCGCGGTGTACTTGATTCCCAATGCCATCCCCAGCATACAGCCGACCAGTGCCAAGCGCGTCTTGCACCCCGGTTGCCTTCTCCAGAGGAGGAAAGCGAACACCGCCATCAACGTAAAGAAAGCTAATGTGCCGTCAACACGCAGCGTGATTGCCACCTCCCAGAGTACGTTGATCGACAGCGTGAACAGGGCTGCCAAGGTACCGGCGCACGGACTCCAGAATTCGCGGCCCATGGCGTAGGCCGACAGTGGGATCGCCAAGGCGATGGCCAGGTTGAGCGGGGTTCCTGCCGACTCGGCGCCGACGACATGCAGGGCGGCCAGAAACAGTTGAGCGATCGCCGGATAATTGTTGGCACGGAACTCTGCATCGATCTGAAATGGACCCTCGTGGACCAGACTTCGAGCAAAGGGAAGGTGATAGGAGGCACTGTCGTGATCCGCCACTGGCAGCGTCGCCTGGATCAAGAACGGAGCCACCCAGACAACAAGCGCCAACCTTCGCCACCCCTGCCAAGTCATCCCGCCAGGTGTGGCAGGTTCACTGCGCACAAGCTGGCTTGAGCGCAGACGCCATGTACCGATGACGATCACACCGATGGCGCCCGCCGACACCGTCCACCACGCCAACCACCCCGCCAGCGAAAGCAGCAGCAGGATGCTTGCGCACACAGCCGATCCGGCGGCACATGCAAAAAGCACCTTGGTCAGGCGCC
>JAUIHJ010000005.1 GCA_030432015.1 bacterium | reverse complement strand
ATCCGTGCCTTCCTCCAGCATGGCGAAGCATGCGGAGCCGCTTCCACTCATCCGGGCCGAAAGCCCAAACTGCTCCCGCAGTCCTTTCAGTATGGCAGGCAATGCCACGAATTTGGTGAAAGCCGGCGCCTCCAGCGAGTTGAAAGCCAGTTCGGCAATGGGGGCGTCGGACTGCTCGATCCAGTCTCGCAGGCGGGTTTCGGCTCGGTCCGACGGCAAGTAGCTCTCCGGGGCGGCGGCCGCCAAGGTTTTGTAGGACCAGGCGGTGTTGATGGAAAACCACGGTTTAAAGACGAGCACCCGGGCACCCGCGAGGCGCTGGGTGGCAGCCGGGGGCAACCGTTCGATCTGTTCACCTCGCCCCCGCATGACGACTGGTCCGTCGTGGAGAAACAGCGGGCAGTCGGAGCCGATCTCGGCCGCCAGCGCGAGAAGGTCGTCCGAAGTGAGCGGGTTGCCCGCGAGACGATTGAGTCCACGCAAGGCTGCGGTGGCGTTGCTGCTGCCACCGCCCAGACCACCACCCAGGCCGCCACCGCCGCCCTGCTGGTTGTTACCCGCGGTGCCGCCGACAAAACTAAAGGTCTGTACGTCGGTGATACCCGAGGCAATCGGTGCCGAGCCGAGCAAAGTGAAACGTACATACCGCCGGTCGGGCGAAATGATTGCCATCGCGTCCATCTGGTTGCCTTCGGGAAAGACTTGAATCTGCGGGCGGAAACCGACTCGACCACGTCGCCCGAACAGGCGTGGGTCAATGGCGCCGCTGGCAATGCCGCGCCGCAGAGACAGGGCGTAGTCACGAGCCGCACTGGAGTCTTCGACTTCGCTGTACTGCTGGGCCAGGATTTGACGGCCCATGTCCTGCCGGAGACGCTGCAAGTTCGCAATCTTCTCTTCGGCAACCGGTTCCTGCCGGCGACCATCTTCGACTTTGAAATTTACGACGGCATCTTTTTCACCGAGCGGAATTTGCTGCTTGCCGTAGGTCTGCTGCGGCGTGCCGAAATGCGTCCAGATCTCCACCGTCACTTTGCCAGCGGAAACTTCTCCCCACACGCGACGCAGGTAAGCACGATAATCGCCGCTGAAACCTTGCGGACAGACGTAGACCTCGGTGTATCCATCGAGCGTCTTCTCGACGTTGTTCGCAGCGAACGCATCGCCCAGCAGCACGCCGCCTGACGGTGTCCGCGGATTACGCATCGAGCAGACCGTGGCACTCGGTTCTTCAATTAGCAGGTCGATGTCTGCGTCACCCGTCCATGTGACGCGAACAATGCAGTCACGCGCCTGGGCCTTGCGCACTGCCGCGTTGAGCGATTCAGCTTCCTCAGTGCGGCCATCCGCCTTCAGCTTATTCCATTGTGCTTCGGCAACGCGCCAAGCTCGCTCGGGCAATTCTCGCTGGTTCTCTTGCCACTCCTGGCTCAAGATCCCCAGGCAGGCCCAACGAATCCCCTCGTCGTCCTTGAGCCGCTGCGCTGTGGCGAGGCCGTTGACGAAGGGTTCGGGCCGATGTGGGTTTTCAACGGAGATTTCCTGGTACAGCTTTAGCGCCCGTGCGTCCAATTCCAAGTGGGTCATGAACGTCGCAATGCTCAACACCTCTTCGATGTTGTTACTGAAGTCCACCGCGGACATCAACGCCCGCTCGACCTCGTTGGTCGGCGCGCCACTGGCGATCAACGCCAGAGTCATCGCTTCGTACATCCAGGGTTGCGGCTGTCCGTGGCGAACGGCAGCTTGCGTGAGGAGGACGATCTCTTCGAGCTTGGCTTTTGCGGCCGCCGCCGCTGCGGTCGCCGCTTTGGCATCCTGGGCTGCCTCGCTGCGATCCTGACGAGCAAGCTGGCTTTCGGCTTCGCGCTGAAGCTGGCGGGCCGTTTCACGGACACTCCGTTGATGGCGGGCACGTTCGGCCGCTGTGTCGTTACGATGGTCCCGGAAATGCCGGTCCCAGGCAGCGGCGAGCGTCTCACCGGCCTGGCGTTGTAACTTAATCGGCGTTGCCTGCCGCGGCACGGTTATCGGACCGCTCGTTTTTTTTTCTAATTTTGCGGCTGGCTCGACCGCCTGCTGGGGTGCAGCCGACTTCTTGACGCCCAGCGTCAGTTCGTCGTCGACGGCAAAGAAGCCGCCACCGCCGCCGCCGAATCCACCACCGCCGCCGAAGCCACCGCCACCGCCGCCGAATCCGCCGCCACCTTGGCCACCGAATCCGCCGCCGCCCTGGTTTCCGCCGCCAAAACCACCGGCACCGCCGGCACCAAACTGGCCGCCGCCGGAGATGATCGGAATGACGAGGTCGCCGACCGGATAAACCTTCGTGATAAGCTGCGCTTCCGCTTCTTCAGGCGTGGTGATCTGCATCACCTCGTCCTTGATGATGTAGGTCAGATCCAACTCTCGCAGCATCAACCGCATCGCCGAACGCAGTGTCACGCCGTTCAAGGTGATCGTGACCGGCGTGTCGGTACCAATCCCAAAGTCTTCCAGAGCTTTGGAATTGATGATGATGGGAATGTCGTGCCGCAACGCGATTTCGTCAATCACGTCCTTCAGCGGTGTATCGAGGTAATCAAACTTCGTTTCCTTGTCCAACTGGGTCGCGATACGATGATCGGCCGAGCCGGTGCCGCCTCCTGCCAGGTCAACCGCTGCGTATTTCTTGCGGCTATAGGTGATCTGCTCCCAAATCTCAGCGGAGGGATAAATGATGGGCGGCTCGTCCGGGAAAGGCATCGCTGACTTTTCAACCTGGTACATCGCGTCCACGAAATTGCGGTGCCGCAAGTCCTGGAATCGTTCCATCTCGCGAACATTCTTCAGGTTACGAGCATTCCACAAAGCCACGACAGGCACTGGCGAGTTGGGATCCAATTCGCGAACCTGCTCGGCGACATCAATCTCGGCGGTCAGGTATTTACCTTCGTCCAATAAGGACGCGTACCGGGACATGAGCTGCTTGATTTTCTGCCGATTGCGTTGGGTCGCTTGGACCAGCATCAGCGCTTCGCGACTTGCGGCCGCATTCTCTTCTCGTCCGGCGAGCTCACTCTCAAAGCGGATCTGCTGGCTCTCGGAACGCCGGATTGCGGCAGCAATCCGATCACGCAATTGAGCCCGAATATCGGCATCAAGATCGGCAGTTCGATCCAACTGCTCCATCAACAGCTTCAGGTCCTCCTTAGCACGCTCAGGGTCATTGCTCATGCGTTGCCGCGCCGCGTTGAGGCCCGTCTCGACTTCGGCCTGAATCATCTGCGACTGAATTCCCTTGTCCTTCTCGACAGCATCGAGAAAGCTTCCCGCTGCACCCTCGAACTCCCTCAGCAAGGCACCATCCTGGGCCGCCTCGGAATCAGCTGCATCGGCTTGAACATTGATCAAACGGAGCTCGGCTTCAACCGCCTCACCCCCTTGTTCGACGCGTCCGACGGCACGTTGCAGTGCGACCGCTTGAGGATTCGATGGATCGCGTGCGATCGCCTGGGTCGCGGCTGCCCGAGCACCGGCCAGATCGCCCGTTTGCAACGCATGGCCACCCAATTCGGCCAACTGCTCGGCCCCCGTGTTCACGACTCGAGCGGCTTCACGTAACGCGGCCGAACCGGCGGTCGGAAGACGCAGACCTTTGTCTCGTCGAGCTCCCTCGACCATCTGCGGCAAAAAGCCGAAGTCCGCGTTCGCGGCTTCACCCGCAACATCCCATGACCTGGCAACGGTGGTGCCATTGGCTTCAAATTCGACGTGAATCTGGCCAGCCTCGCGCCCCGTCAGCGAGCCGATCAAAATACTATCGCGATCGGTACGCAACGGCGGCATGGCCTCCGGGTAGGCTTCTCGCATGGTCGCCGGGAAATTCGTCTTGGTCGGCCACAACACCGTCGCGTGCACCGCCCGCGTCAACATCATGCCAATCTGTTGGGGCGACAACTCGTCCGAGTCCATGAAAATGACGCCACCGGTGTGGTTGGCGATCGTGGCGAGGGTGTGGGCGTCGCGTTGGGGCCCAATTGCCAAACTGGAAACGGCCACGCGAGCGGACGTCAGCTGGGACACCAAGTCGCCGAACCGCTGCTGTTGGAGCAGTCCGCCGCGGCTGATGCCATCCCCGATGTAGACAACCGAACGGCCATGATTTGTGTTCAAATCAAAGCTCGCTGCCGCCGACGTCAGGGCGGTATGCATGTCGGTCGAACCCAACGGTGCCCGCTGTTGCAGCTTTTGCAGGGCGGCCGCCATGGCCGGACCGTCGGCGGCCACAAATCCCTCCGTCATGGAGATCGCGTTCAGGTCACAAGCCATGAGCTGAACCCGATCGTGCTCGCCCAGCGACTTCAGCATCGTCGTCAAGGATGACAACGCATCATCGCGATAAATGCCGGTCTGGCTGGCGGAGGTGTCGAACAAGACGACAATGTCGTTCGATTTCGCCACTGGAACGTCGTTGCCAGCCGGTAGGCTCAAGGCGAAGAAGATGTCGCCGGCAGCGTTGTCGTAGGTCGCCAATCGCGGACCGTCAGCAGCGCAAGCCAAATGGCCAAACGACCCAACAGCCAAAACAATGGTGAGGATTGGCGAGATCACTCGCAGTAAGCTACTGCGTTTCAACATGGTAAGTCTCCAACCAGAGCGATATGCACAAAGGGCTTCCTTCAAGAGATGAAGGTCCACCCTGCCTTGCCCGAGTAAATAACCGACGCAAACTACGTTCCCGAGTCTACTTATTCTATTCCGGGGCCGATTCGGACGCCACTGAAAAACTGGCAATGCGACCAATCTTCAGTATGCTTGCCAATCACCAAAATGCAAAATTCGTGTGCTGCCGTCGGCCGAGCCCCTTTTAAGTCGCGCAACCCAACCGTCGCCCCCCCTGACCATGGGGAAACAACCGTCGCCACACCTCACATGCGTCGCGACCGCGAGGACCCGGGGCCGGTCGCCCAAGGTGAAGAATTTTTTTGCTAACCAGGCCAGCCAGACCACCAACGCAAACGGCCGCCGGTCAATCGTTGACCGGCGGCCGTGGCAAATCGAGTGGCATTGCTCCGGCTCTGCGAGCCGATCGAGCAACTGCGGACTAGCGAAGCGGCGGAGACTGGCGGGCCGCATTCATCCGGCTACGCAGGTCACGGATCGACTCTTTGAGTGTGTCGAGTTCCGCGGTGTCGAGCATTTCGTCATCCGAGGTGCTCGATTCGTCCGTAGCATCCTCCAACAACTTCATCCCGCAACCGACCGGTTCGACGGCATCCCAAGCACCGAAGCAATCGATTTCGTACAGGGTCGGCTCGCAACTCGCCCCCTCAATGTGGCAGTCAACGTAGTCCTCGACTCCCAATTCCACGACCGGCTCGCTGGTGCCTTGCGACAGCGTGCCCGGCAGTTTGGCCACTTCCACCACCGCCTTGGCAACCATTGCATCCACCGAAAGTTGCTGCCACGTGCTACCAACTCGGTCCATCAAGAGCGCGACATACGGTTCGACGATCAGCGGCAGTGCGGGCTCAACCGTCGCTTCCACGGCCGTGTCATCAACCAAGGCAGATTCGTCAGCCAAGGGGCTGGCAGGTTCCTCGCTCTGAATCTCCGGGGCGGAGGGATCCGTTCCGTCATGATAGAAGGATTGATACGCATCGTTCTGGTACGCGTCGGCAAGATCACAACGGTACTCAGAGTGATACGCATCGGCATACCCACCAAAGCAATGGTCCGCTGCACGGAAGACCTGGGGGTCGGCAACCGGCGTCGCTTCGGCCGGTGCCATCGCTTCGTCGTACATGTCGTCGTAGCTCGTCTCCAGATCGTAGTACGCGTCATAGTACTCATCCGCAACGTCGGTGGCCGGTTCCAGGTCGGTCGCGGCCGGCTCGTAGGCTTCTTCATCGAAGTAGTCAAACGCGTCAACGTCATCGTTGGCCACCACGGAAGTGTCATCTGCCTCGGTATCGAGCGGGCTCGCAGCGGCGGACGGCGTCTCCTCGGCTTCCAGAAACGCCTCATTGCTCCCGTAAATCTCGGCGAAGTAGTCCTCGTAGTCGTAGTTGTCAAACTCGTCGGTTGACTCGCTGGTCAACGGTGATGCCTCCGCTGTTTGCGGCTCGATCGTCGACGCGGGGGCCTCGTTGCTGGCCTCCTCATAGAAGCGCTCGTAGTCCGCGTCCTCGAAATCCGTATAGTCGTACTCCGCGTAGTCGTCGGCGTAGTCGTCGGCGTAGTCGTCCGCGTAGTCGTCCGCGTAGTCGTCCGCGTAGTCGTCCGCGTAGTCGTCCGCGTAGTCGTCCGCGTAGTCAGCGTCGGTGCTGTAGTCGTAGTCGCTGTAGTCGTAATCGCTGTAGTCGTAATCGCTGTAGTCGTAGTCGCTGTATTCGTAATCGTTGTAGTCCAGGTCGTAGTCGACACCGTCAACTGCAACGGCCTCAGGCGCGGGGGCGGTGCTCAGGACAGTCGCTTCCGAGGGTTCATTGGTCGGGAACTCGGCAATTGCAATCGAGTCCTCGGTCTGGTCGGCCAGGGTTGGGCCGGCAAATGGGTTACTGACGTGCGACGAGCCGGCGTAGGGGCACATCATGTAGGCCGGTGAATGAGGGTGCCCCGTCTGGCTGTTGGCCGAACCAACAGCAACGAGACAAACGGCGAGGGAAGACAGCAGGACTCCGAGAGAGAAGCACGGGCGATTCATTTGTATGTTCCTCCTGAACCAGATGGTCCATTTATTTAAGAGACGACCGGAGCGTCGGGGCGCGGTCACAAGGCGGGCTGGGGAAAGCTTGCCGCGTTCAAGAGTCGTATCGGAGTCTTTCGCCTGGGTTTAATAGGCGAATTCGGTCAAATAAAAAAACTAGGAAGCCTGCATGTGAGTTCGTGCGACGAGCGAAATGAGGGAAAGGTTAACGCAAATTTCGTGCGTGACGTTCGTGACGAAAACGACGGCGCCGCAAACCATAGTTGACTAACATTCTAATGTTAGTAGTATATTACCTTGCCGAGCATCAGAATCCGTACGATATGAAGGACAGGAGTCATTCATTTCGCCGGAAGAACACGAATCAACGATTTATATGGCAATCTTGGAACCCTTTTTCCCGTGGATTGCGATCGCAGCGACCGTTTCGGTCTTCGTAGGGCTTCAAGCCCGCCGTGGGGTGCCGACCGATCTGCTATTTATTCTGGGCGCGGCATTTGTCACAGCGGTCGGCATCATCACGCCTGAGGAAGCGTTCCGAGGCTTGGCCAACCCGGCGGTCGTCACAATTGGCGCGTTGCTGGTGGTGGCGGAGGGGTTGCGCCGCACGGGAGTGCTGGACTGGGTTGGCCGCCACTTGCTGGGTTCGATTAAAACGGAGCGTGGCGCACTGCTTAGGCTTCTGGCAACGTTGTTAGCAGCCTCGTCTTTCATGCTCAATACGGCGGTCGTCGCCATGATGGCGCCGGTGGTCGTCGATTGGTGCCGACGCCGCCAGATTTCTCCGTCACGCTTACTATTGCCGGTCAGCTACCTGGCCATCCTCGGCGGCACTTGCACGCTGGTAGGGACCAGTACCACGCTGGTCGCCAACGCGATTCTCGACAGTGAATACCGCCAGCGGCAACTGGAGGACAACCAGTTGGCCGTCACGCTCGGCGAAGACTCTCCGGAACTCGCTCGGCGGCGCCGTTTCACAACGGCGAGCAAACCGATGACGCTCTTTGAGATCGGGCGAGTGGGTTTGCCGTGCGCGTTGGTTGGTGCCACGTTTCTGTTCCTCCTTGCCCCTCGTTTGCTGCCCAACCGCACGGATATGATCGAGCAGTTGGGAGAGCAACGGCGCGAATATCTGCTGGAAATGCACGTGCAGCGTGAATGCCCCTTGATTGGTCAATCCATCGAACTGGCTGGCCTGCGCCACTTGCCGGGGCTATTCTTGATCGAAATCGATCGCGACGGAGAAGTCCTCACCCCAGTTTCTCCTCACGAGCGAATTCATGCCGGAGACCGAATGGTCTTTACGGGCGTCGTCAGCACCATCGTCGACCTGGAAAAAATTCCCGGGTTGGTGCCGGCGGCGGATTCGACGTTTGAGTTTCAGCCCACCGAACGGCACCAGCGGCGACTGACCGAAGCCGTTCTCTCGCGGACTTCACCGTTGATCGGGACGACGGTGCGAAAGGCGAATTTTCGTCACCTCTACAACGCCGCCGTCGTCGCCGTGCATCGCAACGGGGTTCGCCTGACCAATAAGATCGGCAATATTCAGCTCGAACCCGGCGACACGCTGCTGCTGCAAACTCGGGACGAGTTTGTTTCGGCGCATCGTAATAGCCGGGATTTCTATCTCGTCAGCAGCGTCGAGGGCTGGCAACCGCGGCTCCACCACAAGGCCACCTTGGCTGCTGCACTCGCCATCGCATTGATTCTCTGGCTGGTGATCGGCATGTGGCCCGGCCTGGAGGGATTGGTCGGTAACTTCAGTTCGCCCGCGCTGGCGGCGACCACCATCGCGGCATTGATGGTGGCCACCGGCTGCTTACGGGTGGCCGACGCCCGGGCCTCGATTGACATCCGAATCATCCTCACAATCGCGGGCGCCTTGGGGCTTGGGCACGCACTCCTCAGCAGCGGTGCAGCGACGATGATCGCCACGGCGATGGTCGACGTGATCGGAGATCACCCCTACCTGCTGCTTGTCGCGGTCTACATCCTGACGGTGCTGCTGACCGAAGCGATCAGCAATAACGCCGTCGCTGCGATGCTGGTGCCGTTGGCGATTGCCGTCGCCTGGGAAGGGGGCTACAACCCGCGGCCCTATATCATGGCCATCACGTTGGCCGCATCGTTGTCATTCATGACACCCATCGGATATCAAACGAACCTGATGGTCATGGGGCCGGGTGGTTACCGCCCCGTGGACTATGCGCGGTGCGGGACGCCGCTGGCAATCGTGATCGGCATCACCGCCTTGATCCTGATCCCGCGTGTGTGGCCCTTCTGAATCGGCCGATGCAAGCCGGCGCTGGCCGCAACGTCGCGTCCGCGCTTTGCAGTCGAGCATTGGACAATGCCGGCGGCGTGTCAGGTTGCCGCCTGGCGTGCCAAACCCCAGGGACTTGTCGCCTGGCTGCTCAAGAGCCGCAGCACGGCTACCAGCCGGACCTGGGCGATCAGCCAGCCTACGCCAGTTTGCTCAAGCGGCGAATCAACCACTCCAAACAGAGCACGCCACAGATAATCCCCATCAACCAGCCCATCAATTGCCGTTCAAACTCCCGGTCTGGGCTGCCTGCCAGATAGGTCACCTGGTCTTGTGGCTCAATCAAGTTCGCCAGTGGTGGCACGCCCGTCCCCCCGCGGTCCAGCGCCGCCCCCAGCCCGACGTAGTAAGCTCCGCCGGTCTGGTCCGCCAAGTACTTCAGCAACGCATCGTTGCGGACCGGGCTTTCTGTTTCCAGAGCAGGAATCCGCGAGCGAACTTCTTGCGACAGCAATTCCCCTTCACTGCCGTGCGGCGGCTGCAGTTCCACCAGATAATCCCCTGCCAGTCGCGCCACAAATTGGGCCGAGTACTGGCCGTCCCGAGCGGCATTTTCCAGGCGCCGCAAGATCAGGGGCGTCCGGCGTCCATCGGGGTGCCGCAGCGTCGCCGTGACGCTCTCCACACCCAGCGGTTCAAACTGGGCATCCGTCAAGATCGCTTGCACCGACACATGGTCGCCCAGCGAGCAACGGTCCTTGTCGACCAGCAGCACGCCACGACTCGAGTCGCGTAAGAGGCGTCCCTGCGAAGCCCAGCGAATCAGCTTCGTGTAATAGCGTTCGAAGTAGGCATCATTAACCGCCCGAACTCGCCACATTTCTCCACTCGCCTGAAAGAACACGCGCCCCGCTCCAAAAAAATGCGAGGCCAGGTAGATCGGCAGGTCGCCGTCGATGGCGGTGTTGGGATCGGAGAAATTCGCCAACACGCGGGCCCCGGCCTTGGGGTCCTTCACCGCGTAGTACCCGTAAACACCTTCAAAGCTGGACCATGCTTGTTCGCTGAGAATTTGATCGTCTTCCAGCCAGAGATACTCCGCATCCATCCCGTCCCGAGTGAAACGCAGTGGCCAGGCGGACTCCGAGGCAAAGCGTCCCAGGCTGAGCGTCGCCGAACCGCGACTATAAAAAACGACCGGATACAACAGCTTGAGCGTTTCGATCCGTTCATCGTCGCCGAGACGGCTCGCCCACCGCGGTGTATTGACCGGACCGGCCACCACAATCAACCCGCCCGCCTTCTCCGCCACCCACCGTTTCAACATTTCCGTCTGCGCCGCGTTCAAGGCCAACCAGTCCGGATCGAAGGCGATAATACAATCGTATTCAAACAGTTCAGCGGTCAATTCCGGAAACTCGTACAACACCTGATCGCCCTCTTGCGACACACCCGGCTTGGCCGATTGCAGCAGCACATCGACCGTGGTGTCCTGGTCGCGATAAAGCAGATTGCGCAAGAAGCGAAACTCGCGCGTCGGGCCGCCAGCGAACAACAGGACCCGATTCTTGCGGTCGACGATTTCGACGTTGGCCGAGCGGAGGTCGTCCTTGGGCTCTTGGTCCTCGCGGGGAGGCTTGACCCGCACCGTGTACCGTCGTGATCCCACCACCGACGGTGAAACTTCAAACCGGACCAACGCCAATTCGCCATCCTCGCCAAGCTTGACACCCCGTTCTTCTTCAAATATCTCCTCCGCGTTTGCCGTACCACGCTCCGCCGCCGCGGAAACCAATTCGACCTTCACCGTGCGGCCCGACAATCCGAAGGCCTGGATGTACCCTGTGATGGTAAAACTGTCGCCTGGATAAACTCGCTGCGGCGCTTCCAGATCGGCGACGCGGACATTTTGCGGACGGCGGTCGCTCCCCAAGCCAATGGTGAACAGCGGAATCCCCGCGTTGCTGGCCGTGATGACGCTCTGCTCGTAGTCGATTCCGGCGTTGTTGCCGCCGTCCGTGATCGTGACGATCCCGGCGATCGAGCCATTCCGTTCCCGATTGACGAGATACCGCAAGGCATCCCCCAGCCGCGTTTCGGCCCCCCGCGGGGCAAGTTGTGTATCCCAATCAATGTCGGCCGTTGTTGTCTCAGCGTTGGACGCGTCGGGCGACAAGCGGTCCGGTTCCGTTTCGGCCGGCGGGACCGGTGTCTTGAGCCACACGGTCGTCGCCAAATCGATCTCGGGGAAACGGAGTTGCGCCACGCCCAAGATGACAATCGCCCCGATCAGCCCAACCACCCCGACCGGGGCCAGCCAACTTAGACCACCTTCGATCCCGGCGGCACCGCTGGCGGCATAGATCACCAGCGCCAGCAGCGCAAGGCCACCGACCATCGCAGCCGCCATCGCCGTGGTCCGCGCCTGGCTGACGGACGTTTCGAATTGCGATGCGGCGTTGCCGCTGGGACCGGCGGCGGCGTCGACGGACGAGTTTCTGGGGAACGAAGCGACTTCCGCCGGCAACTCGTCCTGGTCGAACCGATAGACGATGACGTCATGCTGCTGGCGGAGTTGATTCATCAGCTCGCCGCGGGCAATCTCGTCAATCACCAGGTCGATCCGCCGGCGGCCACCGGCCGGATCGGCGTCTTGAATGCCCATGCTGAGACTGGTGTCGACCAAGACCACCGCCCGGGAGTTCTTGACCATCTGACGCTCCGTCCGTTTTTCCAGATCCAGGAAAAAGAACAGTACGCCGGCGAACGCAGCCAGCCGCAGCGCCAACAGAATCAAGGCTTTGCCCCGTGGCAATTCGACAGTGTCACGCAGGTACAGGAAGACCACAAACGCGGTGATCGCGCCGCAGACAAGCAGCAGCAGCAGCCAATGCCACCACATCGTCATCGCCTGCACGCGCGACCACTGATGGAAAACTTTGGCGCCCGCATCGACCGCCAGTAGCGACCCGTGGATCATGTCCTGACGGCTCCTTGCGAGGTGTGATAGCTGGCGATGTAGGCCAAGATCTGCTCAGCCAGCAGCAACACGATCAACAGCACCATCAGGAGCAGGCTGCGATTGACACCCGCCTGATCCGTGAATTCGAAGGCGTACTGATCGGCGGTGCGAAATTCGATGTTGACCGGCTCCAGCCGGGTCAGCAATGTTTGCGTTTCAGCAATCGTCAAATCGCTTTCCGCTGGATTCACATTGACCGCGTAACGGTGTAGCTCGACAGCACCTTCAATCGTTTCCGGCCAAGCCTCGTAGATCCCGCTCCGCCTGGTGCTGGCGGCCGACGTGGCATCGGTCGTCGACAAGGAGGCGATCAGCAGAGGGGACTCGGCGTCGGGCGGATCGGCCGTCTGCTTGACGACCAGCGGCAGACCATCATCGCTGGGGACCACAAAGGCGAGTTCAGGGCGAAACTTCTTGGCATCGAGCTGAAGCTCCAGCGGACTCCCGACCAGGTGCTCTTCATTCATCCGGGTCGGCGCGGCCAGATACGACTGCAATTGCAATAAAACGACCACGAAACTGGGATCCTGGGCCCAATTGTTCCAATCGGGTGCCAGGGTCGTAAGGAACGCAATCACCCGACCGTCCCCCAGTCGGCGCTCGACCGCCAGCGGATGTTGATTTCGGAGCCGGGCCAACACTTCGATCGTGGAATCCGGCGACGGCGCCCACGATTCCGCCGGCTTGAGATAGCGATCGATGCGGACCAGATTGATAAAGGGATTTCGTTCGACCAGAAAAATGCCAAAGATCGGGTGTTCCTGAACCTCCAAGTCCGGCGCATTCTCAAACAGTTCGTCCGGCAGGAGATCGGACCGCTCCAGTTCGACCGGAAAGAGGCCCTGACCATCGCGATACAGGTGCTGATTGTAGAACGCCACGTTGACCTGATCACCGACAAAGATGCCCATGCCGCCGCCGGCCTTGACGTAGTCCTCCAACACCGGGACCACATGCGGGTCGACCCGGTCGAGGTCCAGCAGATAGATGGCGCGGTACTGGGCGAGTGACTCGGGAGTGGCGTCGCGCAAAAAGGCCGCCGGCTGAACGTCCGGGCGGATACCAGTATTGGTGCGTTGGCCCGGGGCGAACGCCGCCGAGAGAAAGAACCCGTGATGCTGATCCGGGCTGCCGTCAATCACCAAGACCTGCTCCGCTGCGGGCAAATCAATGACACACCACCGGCGATTATCCGCCGTGACCGCATCGTCGGGCAACTCGGCTTCCACCACATGCTGTCCCGCTTGAGGAAAGTACACTTGGAAGCGGGCGGTGGCGGTCTCGCCGGGGCGAATTTCGTCAATCACCACGGTCGGCGGTTCGTCTTCCTTGCCTTTCAACTTGCCAGGCTCGCCGGCCAGCGACGATTGCGGATCGTAAAACCAGGTCCGGACCCGGACCGGCAATTTGCGGACCGCTTCGCGGCCAAAGTTCTTGACCGTGACGTTGACAAACAAAGGAACGCCGGCGGCCCGCGTATCGTCGGCCGGCGTCACGTCCACGATCGCCAGGTTGGACTGCTGCGTCTCGTTGCAACTGACAAAGTGAATGTCCGTGGTCGATGCCGAGAATTCGCGGAGCAACCGACGGGCCTCGGCCGGGTTCTCCCAGTCCTTTTCGCGAAAATCGGACAGCAGGTAGACCACGCTCTCTTCGTCACGTTCCGCATCGATCAGCTGCTGGACGATCCGCAAGGCATTGTGCGGGTTGACCGCCATTTCAGTCGCCGCAAAACCGAGTCGCGTCTCTTCCAAGAGCAGATCAAAATTCGAATCCACGTCCTGCGCATGGAGATCGGCAGCGCTGGCGACGTCCTCGGCATCCGGGTCGACCCCGGCGGCACGTGAAAACCGCAAGACGGTAAACTTCTGCGGCGTCTCACGCGACATCGCCTGCGTGCCGATGTTCTGCAGCGCCCGGGATGCCCGGTCAAACGCCGTCGTCCCGCCTACGCGGTCGGTCATCGAAAAACTGTCGTCGAGAATCACATAGTGATGCGTGGCCGTGCCGCCAAACAACGAAAACCACTGGCGTTGCGTGATCCACTGGGCCAGCATCGCCACCACGATCGCCACCGCCGCCATCCGTGCCAATAACAGCAGCAACTGCTTGAGCCAGATCCAGGTGCGATGGCGTTTGTAGCTCTGCAGCAAAAAGTCCATCGCAGCCCATTGCACACGCCGACGCCGCACCAGATTGATCAGGTGGATCAACAGCGGCACCAGGGCCAACAGGAAACCCCACGTTAAGGCTTGATGGACGAACTGCATAGGATCAAGGGGTTAGAGTTGGACGATCGATGAATGCCAACCTGGGGGTTGGCGTGGCCAGTCCAGCGAGGCGGAGGGTCGGTTGCGTGCAGTCAGTTGCGTTTGTGCATTCCCAGACGCGAACAAAGGTACTTGGCCAGGGCGGCATCCAATGGGTCGCTCGTGCGAATCAGGGCATAGTCAATCATGTTCCGGGCACACTCGCGGCGCATCTGTTCGAGATACTGATTCAGGGCCTCGAGGTAGCCTTCGCGCAGCGCCCTTGGGTTGCAATTGAGATGGTCGGCCGATTCCAATCCGTCAAACCGCGTCGGTCCGGTAAACGGGAAGTCCAGTTCGTCGTCATCCATGACATGAAACACCAGCACGTCGTGACCGCGTTTGCGGAGCAGCTTGAGACCCTTCAGCGTTCCCTCCACATCCGCCAGCAGATCCGAGATCACCACCATCATGCCGCGGCGCGGATAGGTCTCGGCGGCCGCCCGAAAAATCTCATACATGTCGGTCTTGTCTTGCGGCGTACTGACCGCCAGCGAATCGATCACGGCGTGCAGATGGTTACGCTTGGTCCGATGCGGAACCTTGACGCGCACCTTGTCGTCGTAGGCCAGACAGCCGATGGCGTCCTGCTGCCGCAACACCAGATGGGCCAGACTGGCCGCCACGGTCGAGGCGTACTCGTACTTGTTGAGCGGACCGTTGCCGTAGGCCATGCTGTGGGAGACATCGACCAGCAGCGTGCAGCGCAGGTTGGTCTCTTCTTCGAACTGCTTGATGACCAGGCGATCCTGCCGAGCCCAGACTTTCCAGTCGACGTGACGGAGGTCATCACCGGTCACGTATTCGCGATGCTGCAGGAACTCGACGGACTGGCCGAAGTACGGACTGCGATGCATGCCGGACAAGAAACCTTCCACGATATGCCGGGCACGCAACTCCAAGCGTGAAATCCGACGGATCGCTTCAGGATGCAAAAATCTTTTGGAATCGGGCATCGCTGGTCAGCTCGTCTTCTTTCGTGGGAGTAATGGCCAACAGGCGTTCGACGATATCATCTTGCGACACCCCTTCGCTCTCCGCGGCAAAATTGACCACGACGCGATGCCGCAGCACCGGCTTGGCCAGTGCCTGAATGTCTTCGGTGGCAACGTGCGTCCGCCCGTGCAGCAGGGCCCGTGCCTTACCGCCCAGGATGAGGAATTGCACCGCCCGCGGTCCCGCGCCCCAACCGACCAGCTCGTCCACAAAATCGGGAGTGCCCGGATGGTCGATCCGCGTTTGACGAACGAGTGACAACGCGTAGCGAATCACGTGGTCCGCGACCGGCACCTGGCGAACAACCTGCTGCAGCGCTTGAATCTCCGCGGCGTTGAGCACCGCTTTGACCTCCTGAGTGCTGGCGGCGGTGGTCCGTCGAGCGACCTCGAATTCCTCTTCAAAGCTGGGATAGTTCACGAAGACCTTGAACATGAACCGATCCTGCTGCGCTTCCGGCAACGGGTATGTGCCTTCCTGCTCGATCGGGTTCTGTGTGGCCAGGACGAAAAACGGGTCGGTCAAGATATGCCGCTCGCGCCCCACCGTCACTTGGCGCTCCTGCATCGCTTCCAGCAAAGCGGCTTGCGTTTTGGGGGGCGTGCGGTTGATTTCGTCAGCCAGCACCAGATGCGAAAAGAGCGGCCCCTCCAGGAACCGTCGCTCGCGCGCACCGGTGCTGCGATTCTCCTCCAGCACCTCGGTTCCGGTAATGTCGGCCGGCATCAGATCCGGCGTAAATTGAATGCGACTGAAGGAGAGATCCAGCGTCTGTGCCAGCGTGCTGATCATCAGCGTCTTGGCCAGGCCCGGGACGCCCTCCAGCAAACAATGGCCGCGACTGAAGAGGCAGATCATCAGCTCTTCAATAACCTGCTCCTGCCCGACAATGACACGGGATAGCTGGTCCGCGATCTGCTCGCGAGCGGCACTCAACTTCTGAACGGCCGATGCATCAATGCCGGCTTCGATGTGACCTTCATTGGTCATAGGTGGTTACCTCACTCGATCGTGACTCTTCACTGCCAAAAAAGATGGTCCTTCGAGCCCGCAACGGGGCATGTCATGGCTTGCGGTTGGGGCTCACCCAGGCGGGTGCCTTGAGGCGTGGTCTGTGGAGATGCGCTCCGCTGGCAGCATACCTTGAGTGTAGCACACTTACCCAGATTGCGTATCCCGCAAAGTAAGCTGTTCGCAAGGTTTGCGTCTCCAGGTGCAGGGCGGGAAGGGTCCGACCGAGCGGACCAAAAGTGGCAGGTACAAACCCGGGCCATCGTGGCCGCTACTTGGTGGGCAAGATCGCATTAATGACCGCGCCCCCAAACCGCCATAGCCCGGATTCCGCTTCGAGCGGATTGGCGGCCGAACCGGTTTGCGCGGTTGGCTCCGGTACTGCCGGTTCGTCCGTGAATTCGACCACAAACCCGGAGCCGTTGACGGTCCAGGTCACCAGGCGATTCTCGAATTCAACCTGAACATCGTAGACGGTTAAGCCGGTATTGTTGAGCGGGACGTCGTTCACGGCGAGCAACTCACGACCGTCCCGGCGGTCCAGGCAAAAGACGGAAAAGATTTCGCTCGGAGCCGGCGACTTCAACGACTTGGCCGATGTGCCACGCCGGAGAAACCACAGCGTGGGTGTTTCGTTCGGTTGGATCAACGGCAGCGCATAGTTTTCAATCGTGGCCGGCGTCTGCCAGAGCGGCTCGCCGGAACCTCGCGCCAATGCGTGGACGTGCCCGAAAATCATGGGCGCCTGCAGCGAGGGAACCAGCGGTTGCCACCGCCGTGGCGGGTTGGCCGCATCCGGACTGGCACCATCGGTCGCGGCGACCTGATCGGTGTCGGTGACCAACACGTAGCGGTCCGACGAGGGCAATACATAAATGGCCGTGAGCAGCGGCTCCGGCTGAACCTGCTGGCTGAGCACCACGGCGTCCCCGGTGAGAGACCGGATCAAGAACCGTCCGTCCGGTTCCATCACCGCGACCTGGTCCTCGTCGACCAGCACACCCCGCGCGCCGTCCGAAAACGTCTGCGACCAGACGTCCGCTTCCTGCCATGCGTCGTACAGAAACAGTCGCACCTGGCCGGGCTGGTCGGTCGTCTCCGCCGGAAGTTCTTCCCACCCTAGCACCAAGCGGCCCTGCGTCGCCCAGCGATGCTGCCAATCCGGAACCTTGCGTTCACCCAGCAGCTGCCCCGTCCGCGCGTCAATCACCTGGGACGTGGTGCTCTCACGAGGTGCGGCAAAGATCAACTCGTCATCACCAAACAGCAGCGAACCCGCTTCCATCTCGCGTCGTTGCCAGATCGGTTCACCGGTCAAGGGTTCGACGCACAGGAGCGTCGTGGCATCCAAGTAGGTCACGCCCACGTCGGTGACCGGCCCGGCTGACCCGATGGGGTGCCCGGCTGCGTCAAGCATCGAATAGGAATCCGGTGCGGCGCGATCCAGCGGATTGATGTTCTTCCACTCGCGCGCGTTGGGCCGCGCCATCCCAATCTCCTGATGAGGGACCGACAAGCCGGCCTTCCAGAGCAGCGCGGCATCGCTTTGGGGACCGCGCGAGAGATCCAAGGCAAACGACTGGTCACCCAGGACCACGTAGAGCAACTGACCAAAAACCTTCGCGTAGTTGACGCCCGATAATTGATCGCTGTATGACGTGCCGTCGGCCAGCGGGAGCCGCAGCCATTCTTCACCCTGTCCGTCCTGCACCACAATCGAACTCACGCCGCGATCATAGGCCACGACGAATTGCCGCCCGGCCGGCCGCTGTTGCTCGAGCATGGGGATGTACAGATCGCCCTGCCGTGTCTGCCGCGTCCGCCGGTCCTGCGATTCGTGCCAGCGCGTCTGGCCACGCGGCCAGTCGGTCAGGCTCGACAGGCGGCCGCGCAAGGCGGGGTCGTTGGCCGCCGCGGCCAGCAATTCGCGGCCCGTACGGCCGTCGCCGCAGTCCACGTCCGACCAGCCCGTGCCCAAGCGGCGATAGTACATCGCGGCCAGCGCGGGCTCCTCGAACTCCATGAATTTGGCGGCAATGGCCGCCACCGCCGGTCCCGTCTGTTCACGACCAAGACGCTTTTCGAGCCGCGCCAGCAGCAGGTCCGATTCCAGGACGCGATCGCTTAGTGCCAGGGTGGTGACCAACTGCAAACGAGCCTGATCCGCCAAGGGATGGAAACCGAAGTACCGGATCAGCTGACGCAATTCGGTCTCGGTCGCGTTCTCGTTGCGAATCGCCGCGTTCATCTTCGCCTTGCCGTCCGCGTCGGCCTGCTCGTAGACATGCGCCAACCGAGTTCGCACCCAACGGTCCAGACGGACGGTTCGTCGTGGTTCCGCCATCACGGTCGGAGATTCGCCCACGCCATTGGGATCGTAATTCTGAATTTGCATCGTGGCCAATTGCAGGTATCGCTCCGCCGCGCCGGCCAGATCTCCGCTGGCCTCCATGCCGACCGCCATCAGCCGTAAGAACTCCAGCCGAAGATGCGGCAACTGAATCTGGGCATCGATCGCCGGCGCGATGCCGACATACCCGGCGAAGTCGTCGCGGAGCAACTCCAGGAACGACGAGACCAGCAGCGTCCGCACCGAATCATCCCGCGGCGCCAGTTCGTGCGCGCGACGCAACACGTCCAACGCCGCTTCGGACTCTCCGTCATGCACCAACAATTCGCCCTTCCGCGCCAGCGCCCACGGGTCGTCGTTCGACTCAGCCAACCGCGCATCGACCACCTCGCGGAGAGGATCGATCTGATAGAAGGCTGCCAGCTGATCGACGCCTTGGGAAATAACTTGGTTGTCGTAACAGAGCAGGTTGCCCAGCACGCGAGGGCTCTTGACGCGCTGGACAATCTTGCCGGCCGACAAGTCAACCTCGACCAGTTCGGATTTCGTCGTCGGGAAGAAGTAGCGATCGCCCGTTTGAAACCCGCGGCCGCTAGGCATTTCGTTCGCTTGGTCACCCATCGCCAGGGTCCATGCCGTCCCGCCATCCTTGATGCGAATCGCCATCAGGCTGTGCTTCCCGACCAGAATTGCGTTGCCGTCGTGGACGCAAGCGACAAACTGCATGTCGGCCAGATCACCCGCCCGCTCTTTGGGCTCCCACTTCGGAACGCCGGTCAACAGGTCAAGGCAGTAGAGATGGTTCGATTCAACGGGCGTCAACAGCACCGCGCCGTCGGCGATCGTCGCCGTGGCATCGGCCCATGTCTCGCCCGGAGTCTCCGGCGCACTGGCGAACGGGGTTAAACCGAAGCCGTTCGTTTCCGTTTTGGCCTGCGGATACGCGTAACCCCAGAGCAAGGATCGCGTGGTCACATCCAACGCGACCACCGCGCCTGCCGAGGTTGGGCAGATCAGCACGCCATTGCCGAACGATGGCGTCGCCCCAGCCAGGCGGCGCGCTCGATTCCGGCCCAGGGCCGGCTGATCCGCGACGTGGGCAATCTGTTGAGTCCACTCCTGCTTACCCGTGGCCGCGTTGAGAACCACCAACCGCAGTTCGCGATTCACTTCGGCGATGGCATACAGTTGTCCCAGCAACGGCAATGGTGGTCCCATGAAGAACGCCCCCGCCAACTTCGGCTCCTCCTCACTCTGCTCGCCACCCACCTTCCAGCGCAAGGCGCCTTCCCGCGCGACATCCAGGGCGACCAGCAGGTTGTGCGACTTCGGATAGTTGGGATTGATCGGACGAAAACCTCGGCCCGGAAGAAACTGCGGCTCACTTTGCGCTGATGCCGAAAACTGCAAGTCGTCCAGCAGATAGACGGACGCGCCATCGCTGCTGATCAGGCCATAGGCGGAATCCAGCCAGAGCCGTTGTCGCAACTGCATCTTGCGCGTGGAGATTTCCACGGTCCGCGAACCACTGCGCGTCGTTTCGCTCGCGCCGGGAAACGATGAGTTCCACCAAGGGTATTCCCAAACACGTTTTCCTGTTTCGAAGCTGACGGCCAACAGGCGTTCGGGAGTTCGCATCAAGACGACGTCATCAACCGCCAAAGGCGAGACCGTGGGAATCGCCGGAATCCCATGCGAGATGAAGCCCTGCTGCAATTCGGCCACCAACTTCTCATCGCCTGGATCGGTCGTCGTCGGCGTCCGCCACCGCAACTGGGTCAACGGAACTCCGCCGGCCGAAGTCGCGTTGCGCTGCAAGTTGCCGCGGTGAACAAGCCATTGCGAGGCGTCGATCTGACCACGCCGCGGCAGCGGACCAAAATGCTTGGTTAACCAAGCGACGGCGGTGTCACCTGTGGGCAACGGTTCGCGGTGGCCCGCCGCCAATTCCACTTCCAATTGCGGGAACCGCTCCCGCAATTGTGTCATCGTGGCGACGGCCTGCTCGGGCATGTTCGAGTAGACCCAGCAGGCACCCAGGAGGACCGCCAGATGGGGCTCGTATTTTTGGGCGGCGGCAGGTGAATCAAGCACACGCTTGAAACAGAGTGCGGCGGCGAGCGGACGACCGCGATCGAGCTGCAAACGACCCAACAGGACCATCGCCTCGTAACCCGCCTCGGTGTGAAAGTAGCGGCGAATCACTTCGTTCAGATCTTCCATGCTCTGGTCCCGCACGGCGCGGTCCAACAACGCGCGCGCGTCGGCGCCAAACTGCAGTTCGTATAACTCGCGTCCCTGCTTGGGCATCGAACCCAGCAAACGCTGGGCTTCGCCCTTGATGCTGCGACGGGTCCCAGTCTCGTCGACCGGCCCCACAAAATAGTCTTGCGCTGCACCCTGCTGCTCGTTGCGCGACGACAGAAAGGGACTATTGAGCAACGCGCCCAATTCGATCACCGCGTCGCTGTAACGATCCTCGTTGATCGCACGCTTGGCACGACTGAGATGCTGCAGCAAGGTCCGCTCGGGCATCTGAAAGACGCTGCTATCGCTTTGGGCCGGGCCGACTGACGGCCAACACGCGATGCCTGCGGAAAGACAGCTTAAGCAGACCAGAAACTTCGCGGCACATCGATGTCTCACGACCGATCACTCCTCAGAAAACGCCAGCAGCTGACCGTAACCCTTTATCACTCATAATCTTATTAAATTGGGCAAGCGGCGGCAAGATTACCGATTCCAGCCGGTTGATGATTCGCCGCCCCGGAAGGTCGCTGGCAACCAGACCTGGGTGGAACGGGGGTCGCTGGGGCGAAGCAGGGCGAACGGAAAACCAGGCGACTGCGGGCCACAGGGAACGAAAATGAAACCGCCGATTCGCCCACAACCGTACCTGCGCCGCAGATGGCGGGCCGTTCCCTGGGACTGCTTCGTCGGAATCGTATTTCCTCGCAGCGGACCCTGGCTCGCTCGTCGCCGCTGACGGGCATCGTTGGCTGGAACCTGCCGGTTAGCGCCTCGGTCCGCCTCGCTACGCCTGCCTGGGCACTCGATCTCACCCGTTTCTCGGTCAAAACGGCGATTCCGCCGAGGGCGAAAACCGCAAGTTTGCTGCCACCCTGGTCGGCGGTTGCGGCGCGTATCCCGCTGCGTTGTGAAACATGCGTGCAACATCTAAACAGGGGATGTCGGACGAGTTAGGTCGCGTGCCGGCCCGCGGCCGTGATCGCGTTTCCCTGCGGAACTGCGGGCGAGAACGCCAACTTACCATTGTTTTTCGCGGTATTTCCGGCTTTTTGCCCAATTACCCCGTTGCTTTTTTGCGGCGGATCGTTCAAATTCATCGCGTTCTAAACGTCGGACGGACGTTGTCGGTTATTCAATTTGTAACGCCGCACAAGGAGGGTATCCCACCATGGCGAATGGTAAACCGCTTACCAAGACTGAGATCTTCAACAAGCTTGCTGAAGATAGTGGTCTGACCAAGAAGCAAATCACCGCAGTGTTCGATTCACTGACTGGTATCATCTCCAGTGAGTTGGCCAAGGGCAAGAAAACGGATCCGAAGCAATTCACGATCCCCGGCCTTTGCAAGATCGTCACGAAGTACAAGCCCGCCACGAAAGATCGCGAAGGCATCAACCCCTTCACCAAAGAGCCCACGATTATCAAAGCGAAGCCCGCCAGTCAGCAAATCAAGATTCGCCCGCTGAAGGGCTTGAAGGACATGGTCAGCTAGGACCCTGAAATTCGTACACGACGTCGACAGCCTGCTCCTCAAGAGCAGGCTGTTTTCGTTGGTACGCCCGCGACAGATCCCGCGGCAGCGGCGGCAGGCAACCGTACGGCGAGCGGCGCCCCAGCGGCAAGCGGCGACGGACAGCCCGGACGCAGAGCGGCGGCGAGTCATCCGGCGCCATCGTAACCATCATCGAACGCCTCTGGCGGTACACGCCGCCGCACGCTTGTTCATCCAGTTCGTCGTTCCATGCTGCCTCACTGGGTGTGATGCATCGCAAGCGACTGGCGTAATGCACTGCGCCGCCCCGGCCGAACCGCGCATTCCAAACCAACCCCGCATTGCTTTGCCGCCGGTGACCGCCGACAACCGCCGGGTATCGACAAACGCGCGGCCGTCAGCACGTACGCGCTGCGACACCAGACGGCAACCCACGCGTTCCGCCGTGCTGGTTCCCGTGAGGGGGACGTTCCGCTCTCGCGTTTACACCATTGGTATAAACGCAAGACAACGTAAGCCTTTGCAAAAATTGATCTTAAATCCCATCGAGATGCTTGACGACGGTTTTTCAGGCATGTACTATCCTTCCCAACTTTACTTATCGGGATAAATCCCCTGATCGTAGTCATTTAATATATGACGCTGAAATTGCACCTACGAAATGCACAGAAACAGCGCCCCAGAGGGCGACGGAGTCGTGCATTTGTGCTAGCACGGTATGCGATCTCGCGGTGCGCGATCACGCTGATCATTCCGTTCAATCCTCTTACGCTGTGCCCCGTGAAGCTGCGCGACTTTAACTCGCGCGTTGTGTCGTCATTAACTCAGCTACTTCATAAGCGCGCGACAAGGTGTCTTACCGCGCCGCTTTTTTAACGTTTGAAGGAGGCCTCCTACATGTTCCGCAATTTGATCGATAGCCTGAAGCGAACGCAACGCAACCAAGCTCGTACATTGACCAGGCAAGAACGACGCGAGTTGTTCTTAAGCGGAAGCAAGCTTCGCACTAAGCCCCTCTTTCAAACGTGGGCGAGTTATTTCAAACGGATGCTGATGCTGGACGAGCGGCGCCAAACATCGCGCCGCACGCCTGTCGTTGGCGTCAACCTGTCGCCGCGCGATATGCAATTGGAAGCGTTGGAGCCGCGCGTCGTGTTGGCCGTCGATGTCGGTCTGAACTTTACCAGTACCACGTTCGGCGTCGACACAGGCTTTATTCCTCCTGACACAATGGGCGACGTGGGGCCGAATCACATTGTCGAGCTGATCAACGGTAACTTTGACGTTTACAATAAGATGACGGGGGCCCAGCTTGCTACGAGCAATTTGGACGCATTCTGGACGGCCGCCGGCGCGACGATCCCGTCTGGCTTCACGTTCGATCCGCGCGTGGTATACGACAGCGACAGTGATCGCTGGTTTGCCTCCGCGATCAACGGCGGCGGCGGAAATACCCTCTTCATCGGTATCTCTGACACCAGTGATCCAACTGGCACGTGGAAGAGCGTTCAGTTTATCGGCGATACGATCGACGGCGTCCGTTTCAACGACTACGACACGCTGGCCGTGAACGCCGACTCGGTCGACCTGGCGACCAACAATTTTGGTGGTCCCGGCGGCTTCGACGTTTCCATCTTTTCGATCCCCAAGTCGGATCTCTTGTTGCCCGTACCGACGCTCGCCAATATGACACGGATTGAAGCCGCAGATTCTGGCACGACCGGCGATAGCATTCAGCCGGTGTTGGATGAAGAGAATTCGTCCGATGGGATCAGTCCCATGTTGGGAACCAGTGGAAACTCTGTGATCCGCACCGACATTGTTGGCGCGGGATCCGCGGGTGCAATCCTGTCCCCATCAACAACCTTGTTTAGCGGCTTCGCCGGTGCACCCCCTGCGAGACAGAATGGCGGCCCGACGATCGAAAACGTCACGCCCCGGTTGACCGGAAATGTCGTTTCGGTCAACGGAAGTCTCTGGGGCGCCCATACGGTTGCCGGCAGCTTTGGCAACTCCGCGCTCGAGTGGTTTCAGATTGACGAAGCAACCAATGCCGTGCTTCAGCGGGACACGTTTGACAGCTTTAATGACGATTACCTCGATCCGTCGATTGCCGTCAACGAGTACGGCCAGGTCGCCATCGGGTATACGATTGCCGGCCCCACGCGTTTTGCAACGGCTGGCGCCGTACTGGGTCAGACAATCAACGGCGTAGCCGGACCCACGACGACGTTCGAACCTGCCGTCGTTACCGCAGCCGGCGCCACGAACTATTTTCTAGATTTTGGTTCCGGTCGAAATCGGTGGGGCGACTACAGCGCGACATCCGTCGACCCCAGCGACTCGGGAACGTTCTGGACCTTCCAACAGTTTGTTTCCGCCCTCAACGTATACTCAATTCAGATCACTGAGTTGGGGCTCTCCAATCAAAACCTCGTCGTTCCGGGGACGCCGGGCGACGACACACTGACAGTCCGCCTTGACGCGACCGGCATGCTGCTCGAGTTGCTTGATGGCGCGGTCGTGACCGACCAGATTCCCATCGGTGAAGTCAGCTCACTGACGTTCGACGCCGGCGACGGGGACGATACCCTGATCGTCGACCACAGCAATGGCCTCGTTCCGATCGACATTTTCTACGATGGTGAAGGCCAGAACCTAAGCGACGATTTGGAAGTCACCGGATACGACGTGGGCATGGTGGCGGTGGACCACACCGGCGTGGACTCCGGCATCATCCAGGTGCAAGGTGCTGGCGCAGTCAATTTCACAGGCCTGGAACCTGTGTTGCTCAGCGGGACGGCGGCCGACCTGGTGATTAATCTGCCGAATCCGCAAAACTTCGACGCCGTGCTGAGTGACGATGGTGGCATCGATGACCCGGACGCAACGCAGGACGTTGGCTTCTCCGCGATTAACGGTTCGACCTTCGAATACACCCAGTTCTCAAACCCGACGAATTCCCTCACGGTCTCCCTGGGGAACCAAGGGGATTCGCTGTCGGTGCAGTCGCTTGATTCATCTTTCAATCCCGCTGCGCCCACCCAGTTAGTGATCAACGGCAACTCTGGCAATGATCAATTGACGGTCGACAATAGCAACGGCTTGGTTAACCTGACGATCTCTTTCGATGGCGGTCCCGAGCTTGGTGTTCCGGGCGACAGCATGGTGATCACCGGTAATCCCGGCGGCCCCGGCGTCGTGCGCGAGACATACATCGTCGATCCGTTTGATCAGAGTGCCGGCACCTGGGTCCTGGATCCGGACAACGCCCCGGGAGCGGACGCTCTGGACGGAGACGAATTGGTGATCGTTTTCACCGGTCTCGAACCCGTCGATACGTTTACGCCAGCCGCCATTTTTGATGTGATTCTGACTCCAGGTGCCGACACCGCGATGATTGCCGATGGTGGCCCAGGTCCGATGGTAGCGGTCACCACGCTGGTCGATGACATTGGGGGCACCTTCGAGTCGTTCCGTTTCGCGAACAAGACATTTTTCCGCCTTCACGGCCTGGACGACGCGGACGAATTTATTATCGACAACCCAACGGTGGCCACGGGACTCCAGATTCTGGATATTTTTGGCCACGCGGCACTCGACATCCCCATTCCTCCTGCGACCCCTGACGATGGGGCTCCCGACCAGTTCATTGTCGATGCCGTTGGCCTGGCGTCGAGCGGCCAGCCATTAGTCGACGTCAGCCTGTTTGGACAACAGGGCGACGATATATTCCTCGTCGGCACGAGCATCGGGGATCTGGATCCGATTCAAAGCCCGGTAACGCTGAACGGTGGCGTAGGTGGTGAAACGCCCGGGATCGGCGACGAGGCATTCGTCTCGGACGCGTTTACCTCCACCGATCACGATGATTTTGCCAACCCGGCAATTATCAACGAATTTAGCTTGGCGAATTTTGGCCCCTCGCCGATTCTGTATTTCGGCCTGGAAACGCTGGACGTCGATAGCCAGGACGATTTCGACACCGATATGTCGGTGCTTGGCACGGCACTCGGCACGGAAACCTTTGTCAACCTCACGAGAGCGAATCCTAGCGCATCCGTGACCGTTGGCAATTTCCCTGGGAACGTATTTGACGGCAACGGTATTCTGGATGCCATCCAAGGTCCGTTGCTGTTGGAATTTAACGATGCTCTATTGCCTCGCTTGAATGTCGATGATACGGGTGATATGACCGGTGACACGGCCACGATCGACGAAGTCCCCAGTCCGTTTCCGCAGATCCCCGGTGATGTGACGGCCATCACCGGATTCTCCACGTCAGTTACGGGAAATATTTTCTACGCCAGCGACGCAGGAGTAAACGGCAGCGAACTCAGCTTCCTCGACGTGTTTTCCGGCCAGGGTGACGACACAATCTTTGTGAACGCCACGACGGCGATTAACCAGACCAATGTTAACGCTTACCAGGGCGATGACAGCAACACGGTGACCATCAACGCGGACGGGCTGACGGGCTTCAATGGATTCTCCGGCAACACCGGCAGCGATCGGTTTGTCCTGAACGTCACGGCCGACATCGGCGGCACCTTGCTGCAGATCAACGGCGACGCCCCAGCCACCGCGTTGCCGGGCGACCGCTTGGAGATCAATGACATCGGTGCGCCGGTCGCACGCAACCTCACATTCAGCTATCCCGACGGCGGTGACGATGGCAGCCTGACCGTCAGCGGCTTTGCGATTCCGGTGGACGTCACCACGATGGAGCAGGTCACCTATACCGGAGATGCGGCCGACGACGATATCATCGAGGTCGACATTACGAACAATTCGGACACGGTCTTGGTCGATCCGACCGGTCCCAACTCGGCCGATATCTTTGTCAATGGTGCACCGCCGCTAAACCCCGGCGTCGCTGGCGGAGGCCCCGGCCCGGATCTGTCGATCGCGGCGGGCGCGGCGAGTCTGCTGGTCGATGGTCAGGATCCCACCCTGCCAGCGTTGCCCGGCGATACGCTGCTGACGGACCTCACCGGCGTCATCGGTGCGACGCTCGACCTGATCCCAACGGCACTTGGCATGGTCGGCACATGGAGCCTGCCCGGCGAACTCGGTTACAGCTTTATTAACTTCGAGACATTCGAAGCGATTGGCGGCACGTATGACCTCCGCGTGCGGATGGACTTGAGCAACGATGCCACGTTGACCGCGGCTCCGTTCAACCTGCCAAATGGAGTCGGCTTGGGCAGTGATGGCTTAGACGACTTGATTGACGTGAGCACGGTCGCAGGCGAGTTGCGGATCAATGTTAATAACATCTCCTCATTTGCTGGGGTGCTCGGCGATCAACTGTTCAATGGCATCACGTCCCTGGATGTGATCGGCACGGACGACGCGGATAGGCTGGAGATTAACGAAACTCCCGACGGTCTGCCGACCTTCCCCGGAAATCTGACCGGGGCTGGCGTGGATGGGACGGCGCATCAGAACAGCGCCCTTTTGAACAGTGGCCGCACGAACTCGGACGGCACGCCGAACATTGGGATCAACTTTAGCGCGGGCACCAGCACGAACTCGGCCAACCGTGATACCATCGTTGGCAATTTCGTGACCGCTCAGAACGCGGCCTATTTCTCGGATGTCGATAGCGGGGCCAACAGCGGCAACGTGAATGTCCTGGGCCAGTTCAATCTCTCGTTTACCAACCTGACGCCGCTGATTTTCAGCGGTGCCGGCGGCAGCCTGTTGATTGACGCCTCGGCCAATGCGGGCGTGACCACGCTGACCTACGCCGACGATCCGGCCGACACCGCGGGTACGGGTGGCGACATGGTGACCGGCGACAGCTTATTTGAGACCGCCTTCTTCACCGGCTTTGACGGGGTGACCGTCCGCGGTGGCGACGGGAACGAGTTGATCGACCTGGTCAGTGCCGATGGAGCGGCGTCGCCAAGTGGCATCTCGTTAGCCAATATCGTCCTGGATGGCGACAACATCATTAACACGGACGTGGGCGACGATACGCTCCGCGTGCAAACCTTGCCGGCCACGATTACGGCCACATTGATGGGCGGCCAAGATCTGCTTAGCCAAGACACCTTCGTGTTGGACAACGTGTCGACCGGCACCGTGAATGGCATCCTGGGGCAGGTGGTGGTTTCGCCCCCAGTTAATCCGATCGACGGCTCGCCGGAAGAAGCCGGTTCAGACGTGCTCCGCGTCGAGGATTTCCTCGATCCGGATGGCGATAACGTCGTGGTCAACAGCAACTCGCTGGAAGGGATCACCGGTTTCGCGGGTCAGTTTGACGTGATTTACCACACGCCGGCACCGCCGCTACCCGGCGGCGGCGACCCGATCGAAACAGTCACGATTCAGACAAGCCAGCTCGCGGCCGATCAAATCGACATTCGCAGCACGTTCCTTGACTCGACCTACTTCATTGACACCGGAACCTTGGGTGCGTTCGACGACGTCGTAAACATTTCCAGTAACGCCAGCACCAATACCGGGACGCTCAACAACATCGACGGTCAGGTCAACATCGGCTTTGGCAGTGGTGCGAACACGTCCCTGGTCGTCTCCGACTTTGGCGACACAACGGGCGACACCTATGACCTGCTCGAAAACCTCGGCAACGGCGTGACGGAGCTTTACTTCAACGACGGCGACGCGACCTCCGGTTTCGCTGGCCCACTTGGTGTTCCCGACATCCGCTACAACGCCATCGGCAATAACTTGCTGGAGAACTTTACGCTGATCGGTGCCAACGCCCTGGCCGCCAACAACATCTACAATATCTCCGATACCACGGCGACCACCCAGACGACGATCAGCGACGGCGATCCGTCGGTCAACGTGCCGGGCGGCGGCAATAATGCCGTCTTCGTTATTCTGGCCAACCGGGTGCAGCCGACGTCCCGCAACATTTTCAATGGCTTCGACGGCAACGACACGTTCAATGCCATCTTCGAGGCCAACACGTCGATTCCGTTTGATTCGACCTTTGAGATCAACGGCGGTCTGGAAGCGGCCGATTCGGATAACCGGGACGTTGTCAACATCG
>JAUIHJ010000618.1 GCA_030432015.1 bacterium | reverse complement strand
CGAGCGAGATTTCAGGCCTGCGTGTCGTGCGACAGCAAAACGCCGAACTTTGCCGGATTGCTCTGGTGTGGCTTCGAGCGGTTCAAGCAGGTCATGCGTCACAACCCTCCCAAACACCCTACGGTCTCCGGGAACTTATTCGCAGGGAACTTATTCACCGGGAATTTAGCGATAGAATTCGTGGCATTCGGTGCAAGCCTTTTTCACGTCGCCAGAAGCCTTGCGTGCCGCATCATAGCTGTTCAGTTTCACGGCGGCGGCGATCTCCATGGCGGCCTGATTCATCCGTTTGGCGAACCCCGAGTACTCCTCATCATCCCACTCGTCCATGCCTTCCTTTACTAACACTTCGCTCAGTGCGGCCACCACCTCGGCTTCGTGAAGCACGTCCTCTGCGTTCGCCTCGAATTCTGCTTTGCTGCTGACCCACCGGCTCAGCTTTCCTTCGAATCCGGCATCCAAACGCTGCATGAGCGGACCGCGATCACAGATGGCAGACCAGTCAGCATCGGCCGCTTCCGCTGCTGACTGCAAGCTGGCTCCCCCCAACAGGTCTTGCAAGTCCGCCTTGCGCTGCTTCGATTCGTTGTAGGTGTTGGTGTTGCCGCCCGCCTTAGTATTCCGTGCCGTGCGGGCGAACAGGTCACGCGCCGCAGGGCCCACCTTCTTCCATCGCACGTCGCCGTCAAATTCACCAATGATGCCAAACATGGCGGCCAGTATAGAAAAATCCCTGCGCACCTCCTTGTGTCCTCGGCCTGCAAACTCGCTGGGTGTCGTAACCGCTTTATCCACATTCATTTTGAGCGTCTTGATCTCGTCTTCGATCGTCGCGGCGGAGATCATCTTCGACCAGGCGTACGATGCACTGGCGGTGTCACCTGACGCACCTCCGGACGAGGCGGCGACCACCACCGCGCCGGGATTCGCCGGCCGTTCTCCCTGCAATTTTGAAAAAACATCATCAAAGAAGACTCGATTGACTTCGCGCCCGAACTTGGGTGGCAGGGCGCGTTGCTTCGCCGTTCCGGGCTGATCCTGGGCCAGCAACACCAGGTTAAGCAGGCTCACGCACATGCCGCCAGTGCAGATCGCCCCCAGCGCAAGGCACGTTGTTTTTCTTCGCATCGCGATCATTCTCCCAGGAAAACCATGATTCGACCTATTATCCGCCGCCGCGGCCGGCCTGACAAGCGGAATCAAAATGCGGTATCTATAATGGCGAGATGACTTCGCCTCGCAAAACAACACGACGGGATTTCTTGTCGGGACGCTCGGCCGTTCACGCCGCCGCCGACCTGATTCCAGACGAATCGCTCGCCGACCCGACGCTCAAGTCCATCGCGACGACGGCGGGGAAGGCTGCCTATTTACTGCAAGTGGCACGGACGGCCATGGCGTGCGAGTTCCAAGTTTTTCTCAACGCAGGACAACATGCTGGCGCCACAGAAACGGCCCTGGAGGCGCTCGACCTGGTGGAAACCCTGGAAGATCAATTAACCGTTTATCGCGATCACAGCGAGGTCTCGCGGCTCAACCGAACCGCCGCGCGTCAAGCCGTGGTGGTCGAACGGGCCCTGTTCGACCTCCTCCAACAAGCCGCACGACTTTGCGAAGAGACGCACGGCGCGTTCGACATCACCGCCGGGCCCCTCACGAAGGTATGGGGGTTTCATCGACGCGAGGGGCGCTTTCCGGCACCCGAATCGCTCCTTCGCGCCCAGCAAGACGTCGGCAGCAGATGGCTCGAACTTGACGCCGTCGCCCAGACAGTCCGCTTTCAACGCAGTGGGTTGGAAATCAACCTGGGCGCCATCGGCAAAGGGTATGCGCTGGATAGGTGCTCGGATCTGTTTCGCGGCCGTGGCATCGATGACTTCCTGATCCATGGTGGGCGCAGCAGCGTGTTGGCGGCCGGTTCACGCTTGGACCCCGGGCATGCAGGCCGGGGCTGGTCGATTGCCGTGCGACATCCGCTCCGGCACGAACAGCCGCTGGGGGAACTCTGGCTGCGGGATCGCGCGTGCGGCACGTCGAGTTCAGGGAACCAGTTTTTTCATTTCCAGGGCAAGCGTTACGGGCACATCATCGATCCACGCAGCGGCCATCCTGCGGACGAACTGCTTTCTGCCACCGTGCTCGCCCCGACCGCCGCCGAAGCGGACGCCCTGGCGACTGCGTTCTTCGTCATGGGCGCCGAGGCCACGGGCGCGTACTGCCGGCGGCACCCCGACGTGGCGGCCGTGCTGGTTCGTGCGGGTTCGCAGGCAGGGGCCGTCGATTTGGTGACGCATGGATTGCGTGCCGACGAGTGGCAGCCGCAGGCCGACGTCGATCGTGCCGCATCCGATGCTCCCCCAGCCTGACACGCTGGCCATCTGGCACGCTGGTCGTCGACACACCTGGCGCTTCAATGCCGCGACCAGCCAGGTCAACCGAGGGCGGCAAAGCGAGACCCTTGTTCAACACTGCCCCGTTCAGCAGAGTCTCGCCATGTCAAACTCGCATCCGCACTCGGTCCGCCAGTTCGGACCTGCGTCGCCAGTCTTGGTTCATCGGGCTTCCGGAAACTTCATGACCGACTGCAATTCGGCGACCATGCGGGACCGGCTCGTTGTTCGCCGCCCATTCGATTCAATTGCGGAAAAACGGCCTGTCGGCGAAAAAGGTGCCCGTCCCGCTAACGGCGTGTGCGCTGCTAAATCGCGCTCGGCCGTTTAGCGTTTCATGACAACTTGGTTGCGGGGTTCGTAACACCGGAGATTGCCGGTCGAGCCGCACCCCAACGGGGCGACAACCCCCAACGCATTGCCATCCCCAGACACTACGACTCGCGGCTGGCGGCGGGGCCGCTTCCCGGCGAAATCGGCTTCGTGTCAGACGGTGCAAGTTTCCCTGCCCGCTGATTTTCCCGCTTGATGGCTTCGTAGACTTCCTGTCTGTGAACTGGAATATCTTGGGGAGCGGCGATCCCGAGCCTTACTTTGTCTCCACGAATATCGACGATTGTCACGACCACGTCGTCGCCGATCATGATGCTTTCATCGCGATGTCTCGACAGGACTAGCATCGCTGGCTCCTTCCTCTGTGGTTAGTTGTCCGGCCTACCGAATCCAGGGACCGTTTCGAAAAAATGACGACTTACATCGCAAGCACGGATTCGGCCGGCTCACCGAAGGCCAGGAAAACACGAGTCAATGCTCAGCCCGATTGAAGTCCCATGCGGTGATCGAATCGCCACAAATGGGAGCCGCAGTCGGCTGGCTGCAATGACAGCATCCCGGCCTTGGGAGAAGTATCGGAAGCCTACGGCGTCAGAAATTACACCGTGACAAAATGATCAACAATTTAGCGGCGACAGCGGCTATATCACGCAGACTTGCGCAATTGCACCGGCTCAAACGAAAGAGCGTGCTGAAGCGGTTGTTCGTCTGACGTGACGACCTGTCGCCCGATCCGACGATCAAGGTTGATCAGGAGGGGAGCCTTTAAATTGACAGTCAAACCGTTTTCGTTCTTGGCCACGACATTGAGAATGAACGCTCGGTCCATGTCATCAAGCTCGAGCGAAGCAAGCTGAGCGGCGGGGATTCGCACCTTGTAATCTGCCACAAATCGTCGCGGACTAACCACCGCGAGGGCAATATCCGGGTGCGTCGCACTTTGCAACCAGCCGACCGCGTCGTTATTGATATCCGCCAGCAAGACCCATCGGCGACACTCTTCAATGCCGATCAAGCCATTCGAAAACAGGAAGATATCGTCTGATTCAAGCCTAACAGCTCCGAAGCGAGTTGTACTGAGGATCATCAGAACTGACCTTTCCTATTAGTTCAAAAAACTGGCGTGTTCTAGTTATCGGCATTAGCGTTGTGCGGCGCCAGAAAAATCGTCACGACTAGACCGAACGTCCCTTTTTATGTCGCCTGAGGTTGATCCGAACCCGGTCACCTCCTCCATGCGCTTGATCAAATCGAGCAATTGGCTCTGCGCCGCAATCCAATCCGCCAGGCCGGCAGGCGGCAGGCGGGACAAAACCGCTCCGCTGTCGAGGGTGGGAGCGGGAGCGGCAGACCGCATCCCAACCCGGTCGCCTTGGGCATCGGTGGGACCTGTGATCCCTTCGCATAGCGGCTGACTCTGGACAGCATTCAAGCGGTTTCCAGCGTTTCGTCGTTCGATCGCGCGCAGCATGCGGTGTTGGGCGTGACATGCCTGCAGCCGTTCCCCTAAAATCGCTTCCCGCTCCTGGAAGCGCGCGATGTCGTCGCCGTCGCTGGCACTCGCCCGTCTGCTTCGGGCGGCCAGCCCTTGGATTAAGTCGCATTCGATGGCAGCCAACTCCGTAAGCAGTCTCGCAGTTTGGTTCGTCAATTCCTGTGCTGTCGAATTTGCGGCGACCGACGGTTCGGCGTCCGCAGCCCGTGCTGGCGGACCGGCGCGCCGTGCGCGGCTGGTGATCGGTGGCGGGGGTGATCGATGTCGTATCACGCGTGTGATGCTCAAAACTGTGGAAAAAACAGGCCCCAAGGCAGCGCATGCTGCACCGCCGACGAAGCCTGCATGCCTGGCCCCGCTGCGGCACGGGCTCGCTCCCGCCCGTCGTGACCAGCCACGACCACCGCAGGGGCGCCGGTAATCTGCACATCCATCCAGTCCACACCGTGCAGGGCAAGCAACTCGCGGACTTCGTGTCGTCGCACGACTCGCGGTCGAGCCTTGTCAGGCGCCGGAAACAAGAGGATGCCGCCGAGCGAGGTCGCGTCGTCCACCGCTTGGCGCGCGTCCGTGCCAGCGGAAAGAGGCTGGCGTTCGATCACGTCGGCCACGTCTCGCAACATGACCACCGCCCCGCCACTGGTAGCGTTAGGCTTTAGTCGTATTTCTGTCGCGGACCCGGAGAAGGCCGCGGCATGTATTAACAGGAAGCAGGCGAACGTCTTCCATCGCTCAGAACTGGTCATCGAGACTCCTTGGATTTCCGCCATAGCGCAGGTCGTGTCGTCGCCCATGGCAAAGCAATGGTCATGCCAACGCGGATCAAAGGTGATCGAAAATCCAATCAGCGAGCGCCAAGCCTTGACTGCTCAGGCAGTTACCTCAGGCGACGCGGGCCGGGGAGCGCT
>JAUIHJ010000004.1 GCA_030432015.1 bacterium | reverse complement strand
TATGATGGCCATCCCAAGGAATCTCAAAGACTCAAGCGTCCGAGAACTTGGCGTGAAAAGAGACAGAATACGAAGACTGACGAAATTCTTGCTCTGGTGGCATAGGAATTTCAATTTGCAGCACTAGCGATCTGACGGCAACGGAATTGGCGGTGGCGGCAGTGGCTGGAGATTGGCGTTGTGAGAGTACGAGTGAAGGTTGCAATGGCCTCGCTGGCATGCTTCGCAGCCCCCTTCGCCATCCTTTTGCAATGGCCCTTTCTGCTGCTGTGCCTGTTGCTGTTGCTGCTGCTGTGGCGCGGGGCGACGGTGAATTCGAGCCTCTTCGATCTGCGGATTCGCCATACCGAAGGTCAGGCGGACGGGCAGTTTCATCGGGATTTCCTGGGGACGAAGGCCTCGTTGTGGGCTGGTTTGTGCCTGTTGGAGCGCCGCCGGACCACCACAGTCGTTTTCGGGCGGACAGCCACATTTTTGATGCACACAGTTGCTGCAATGTTTCCGACGTCGCCCAGGCTCGCAACCGCAATACTGTTCCTCAAATCCACATTTGCTTTTCTGTGCCACATTTTGTCGCTGTGGCTGGGTCTGCTGCTCCCGTTGCTCAAGCAGTTGTTTCAGTTGCTCGACATCGACCTCAAGCTCGCCCACCTCGAGACCTTGCTCGACATTAAACGCAACCTTGGATTGCAGGTTGTCACGGATCTGGCTTTGGAGTTGTTGTTGCTGTTGAGCAATGTTGGCCTGGCAGAATTGCATTTCCAGCTTCTGACGTTCCAGGTCGACCTGTAATTGCTGCAATTCTCTTTCCGCTGCGAGTCGCTGCGCGTCGAGCCGCTCTTTGGCTAATTGCTCGCGCGTCTCGTGCCGAATTTCAGCCAGGTCATGATGCTTGTCCATTTTCAGCATCGTGACTTCCCATAAATTGTTCATGGCCGTGCAACCCGTCAGCAGCGGCAAAGCGAGGGTGATGGCAAGCAAGGCTCGTCGAGGCACCATTTGTCCGGATCCTTCCTGGTATGCAACTCGGCATGATTTGGCAGACGATCTCTTTCGAACGGAACGTCCTGCTAAGTCCTGTCATGCTCTTCAATCGGGTCGTGCCAATCCTGCGCTTGATAAGTCCCTCCGCCAATCCTGTTGGTCTGGTTTTGCCGGTTTTCTTGGTCGGATATTCCGGGTTTTGAGGCGCGCACAGGCAGGATGACTACGTTGCGGAGTGAACCACGGTACCCCTCGAGCGTCGAAATTCTAGGTATGGTAGGCACTGCCCGGCCCGTACAATCGGTAAACTCTTCTCTTCCAGGTAAGCCGGCACCCACCGGGAGTGGCAATTGGGCGCACCGTGACAATGGCATGCTGCCGCAGGCGCCGCTGCACTGCGACACAAGGCTTAGGTCTGTATTGCATTCATAGCCGCCGCCGCCCGACCTTGGTGCACCGCAAGCCGCCGTAGACGGCGGCAGGAATTTTGAAGAAATCGTTTGATAGCGACCGTAAGGTGGTGGAAGGTCATGATACGAACGCGGGCGATTCTGTGGATCAGTGTTACTTTGTGGGTGCTTTCGACGGGATGCGCGAGGTCTGATTTGGACCCCTTCGATGCGTCCTCGATAGACTCCCGCGAACCGGCGCCAGGTGGTGGCCCGATCGCGACTGATAACCTCACCGCCGACCAGATGTTGGAATCCCTCTTTGGCAATTATGCGAGGATGGAATCGTTCCACGTCGACGTCATCGAGACCATGTCGCTGGATCGAGCTGGCACTGGCGAGATCTCGTCCGACCGCACGGTCGCGACACTGGCGCGGCCGAATCGGCTTTCGCTGCCCGGCGGCGATACGTCGAGCGTTTCACTTCATGCGGACGGCGAGCGGATGTGGGCCGTGTTGGGTGATCGCTATTCGCAAGACCCGTGCCCGCAGACAATGGCGTTGATCGTGGACGATCCGACATGGATGCCGTTGCTGCAACAGAGCAGCCTGTTTCTCTTGAAGTTATTCAGTGAAGACGGGCGGGCTGCCCTGACGCGTGATGTCGTTTCGACCGCCATGCTGGACGATGGGCTGCTGGAGGGACGGCGGATGCACCGCTTGCAATTCACGCAGCCCGACTTTGATTGGGAAATGTGGGTGGCCGCGGACGCGCCAGGGCTGGTTCACCAGGTCGTCGTTGACATGACAAAGCAAATAGGCGTGGGGCTGACCGGCGACGATGCGGCCCGCATCACAAATACCATACGGTTCAAAAACTGGCGGATCGATCCGCACCTGGACGAGGCGGCATTCGTCTACTTTCCCACGTCCGCCGCCCAACGCGTTGATCACGTGTTGGGTGTGTCACGCCAACGGTGACGTTCGCGGCCAAATCCGGCGGATAGTTGCGATTCCAATCGCCAGACCTACAATGGGTGACGCTTACATCGCTTCCCACCCTGAATTTCGCCGCGCCCCCTGCGGTCATCAAGCCGCGAAGGACCCCTGTCATGCAGCTGTTGGACTATCTTGTCTTGGTTGGCTACTTCGCCGTCATGATCGCGATCGGTATCTATAGTTCGCGGATGATCAAGGCCCAGGAAGACTTCTTCATGGGCGGCCGGTCGTTTGGCAAGCTGCTTCAGACATTTGCCGCATTTGGTGCGGGGACGGGTTCGAGCGACCCGGTCAACACGGGCCGAACGACCTTCACCGGCGGCATGAGCGGCATGTGGAGCGTCATGTACTGGCTGTTCGTCACGCCCTTTTACTGGATCGCCGGTGTCTGGTATCGCCGCATGCGACACCTGACGCTAGGCGACTGGTTTGTCGAACGCTACGAGTCACGGGCGATGGGCGCGGCCTATTGCGCCTTCGGCCTGATGTTCTTCATGGTCTACGGGTCGATGTTGTTCTCCGCAATCGGCAAGGTCGCAGCACCGCTCGTCGAGATCGAAACCGTGCATTTGCTCGGACAAGATTACGGGATCGAATACGTACTGGTCCCGCTGATCGGGGTTGTGGTCCTGGCATACGGGATCATGGGAGGCCTGCAAGCGGCCTATTTCACCGATTTGATTCAAGGACTCTGCATCATCGTGCTCTCCATCCTGCTAATCCCGTATGGGTTGCAGGCGTTGGTCGAGAAATTCGGGAACCCGGAAACGGACAGCTTGATGGCCGGGTTTCGCTACATGCATCAGCAGTTGCCGAAAGAGCATTTTCACGTGATCGGGTCGACCACCGGCAGCGAGTTTCCCATCCAGCGGATCATCGCGGTGGTGATTATCAACTTGATCGGGATCGTGGTCCAGCCACATTTTATCGCCACCGGTGGTGGTTCTGCGAAGACCGAAACGAATGCTCGAGTTGGCTTGGTCGTGGGTAACTTTCTGAAACGGTTTTGCACGGTCGGCTGGGTGCTTACGGCCCTCATCGCGCTGGCCCTGTTCGCCGATAACCGCGAGCTGATCCTCGATCCCGATAAGACCTGGGGGGTCGCCTCGCGTGAACTGCTCGGGCCCGGCCTGACGGGGTTGATGCTGGCCTGCCTGCTGGCAGCACTGATGAGCAGCGTCGATGCCTACATGATCGTGGGATCGGGGTTGATGGTCCGCAATATTTACGCTCCCTATATCAATCCCAATGCCAGCGAAGCGACGTACGTGAAGGTGGCTCGCGTGACGGGCGTGGTGGTGGTTGCCGGCGCGGTGATCATCTCCCTGTTCTACATGAATGTCTTTGCCCAGTTGCAGCTGACCTGGGTCTTTCCGGTTCTCTTCGCCGCGCCGTTCTGGGTCGGCATGTATTGGCGCAAGGCCACCCCGACCGCGGCCTGGTTAACGGTCGCCTTTTGCGCGTGCACCTTCTTCCTGATCCCCTGTCTGGCGCCGCGCATCGCGCCGGGCCTGAGGACGGCGCCGCAGTTCCTGGTGACCAACCAGATCCTCCAAACCACAACCGCCCGCGCCGCGGCCCCCAGTGACGTCAAGAAGCGGGCCACGGAGATTGTTGTTTGGAACGAAACGCACGACGCGCTGGTCCCCCGGTTAAAGGCCGCCGAGCAAGCCTTTGCCGAAACCAGGGCCGCGGTGGACCCACAGGCCACGCCAGCGCCGGCGATCGAAGATCTGCAACGGCTGAAAGGGGCGATGGACGAATTGGTGGCGGCCCGACACGCCCTGCAGAAACTTGGCGACGCCCCCCAGCCGCTCGCCGAGGGCGACCGATTCTTTACAACGACAACCAGCGGCGGAGAGGGTGTGTTTTGGCCAGGTGGCGTCCAGCCGGTTTCGGAACCGGGTGGCTCACCGATTGACGTCGAGCCGCAGCCCGTCGGTGAGCCTGTGACCATCGACGAAAACACAACGCAGGTGGTGTTGGCCTACGACAAGGATGTGCAGCTGGAAGGTTCCGGCAACTTTCAGCTCGACTTTCTCCTATACCAGGTTGTCGGCGTCGACTTCAGCAAGTTGGCCAATTCGACACTCGCCACGATGGAGTTACCCCCCAAGATCATCACACCCTTCTTGGTGATGATCTTGATTTCACTGGTCACCAAACCGAATAGCAAGGAAGCCCTGGATCGGTATTACACCAAGATGAAAACGCCGGTGGATCCAGACCACGAAGCCGATCGACGGAATCTGGAGGAGGCACTCCAGAATGTGGAGGCCCTCGAGCAACGCAAGCTCTTTCCCGGCAGTAGTTTCGAAATGCAAAAGCCAACGCGCGCCGATTGGGTCGGATTTATCGTCTGTTTTGCGGTCTGTTTCGCGATCATCGGGCTGGCCGTGCTGGTCGCGAACATCGGGTCCTAGCAACGGATGACTGGGGGGGGCGTTCCTGCTTTCAGGACCTGTTGCCAGGGGCTGTGGCGGCGTCACAAACCGTTTTCGTCTCAATTCAGGCGGAATCACGCCTTGTTGATTCGCTCCAAATGCTCGATTATGGACCGTGTGGGTGACACACATATTCCTTCGCAAAACCCGATCCGTGCCAAGATGAAACGAATCCTCCTGAAGTCCAAGATCCACCGAGCGACGGTGACCGAAGCGAATCTGGCCTATGAAGGCAGCGTCACCATCGACGTCGATCTGATGCGGGCCGCTGATATCGTCGAGTACGAACGGGTCGAAATCTACAATATCACCAGTGGCACACGCCTGGCGACCTATGCGATCTGCGGCCAGCCAGGGTCTGGCACAATCTGTATCAATGGCGCTGCGGCGCATCTGGTTTCGCCCGGCGATCTGGTCATCATCGCCAGCTACGCGGAGTACGCGGACCATGAACTCGGCAACCACGTACCGCAATTGATTCTGGTCGATCAAGACAATCGGCCCGTCCGCGATGCTGTGGATGCCCGCTGACGGACGTCGCACATCGCGCAAACACCAGGGGGGCACGCGCCAATGTCACGTTTCGCTCAACGTCGCAGCAAACTCCGGAAGCTCGTAAAGCAGCAGGACGCCGATGCCATCCTGGTAACGGACGAGCGGAATGTGACTTACCTGACCGGTTTCACCGGCGATAGCAGCTACCTGCTGGTTTCCCAGCGTGAGGCAATACTTCTCAGCGACGCGCGGTACACAACCCAGTTGGAAGAGGAATGTCCCGATCTGACCCTGGTGATCCGTTCGCCTGTGACAAAGATCCAGGCCGCGGCAGCCAACGCGGTCGCGTCCGCGAAGATCGGCAGGCTGGCGATCGAAGCCCACAATCTTTCGCTGGCCAACTACCACGCGATCGAGGCTGAGATGGCCGGCGTGACGTGCGTGTCGACGACGGGGATCGTCGAGTCGCTACGAGAAATCAAAGACAAGGAGGAGCTTGAGGAGATCCGCTTCGCGGTCAGGCTGGCGGAACGCGCTTTTGCCGTGATCCGCGCCGCGTTGCGACCCGAGCAGACGGAAAAGGAGATTGCCGACGCGCTCGAACATCAAATTCGCCTGTTTGGGGGGCGCGGCACCAGCTTTACCCCCATCGTCGGTGTTGGTGATCGGTCGGCCTTGCCCCACTATCGGCCCGGAGCATTGAGGGTCGGGGACGCAGGGTTCATGCTGGTCGATTGGGGAGCGCAGGGCCGACTGTATATGAGTGACCTCACGCGGATGATCGTGACGGGCAAGGCGCCGGCGAAATTGGAAAAGGTCTATAATATTGTGCTCCAGGCCAACCAGGCGGCGATCGAGGCAATTCGTCCCGGGGTGCTGATGAGCGAGGTGGACGGCGCTGCGCGCGGCGTGATCGAAGCCCAGGGATTTGGGAAGAAATTTAGCCATTCGCTGGGGCACGGGATTGGTTTGCAGATTCACGAAGGGCCCTGGCTGCGGAGCAACGAACGCAGGCCGCTTGCCGCCGGGATGGTCGTTACGGTCGAGCCGGGAATCTACCTGCCAGGGTTTGGTGGAGTGCGGATCGAGGACGATGTGCTGGTCACCCGCGATGGCTGCCAGGTTCTTTCCTCCGTGCCAAAACAGTGGGCAGATTGCCTGGCAGCCGGGTAGCGAACCGCCGCGAGCGGACTAAAAATGGGTTCATTCCCGGCCCGCCGGAGCGGCGTCATGGCGTCCACCGACCGGTAGTTGACGCCAACCAAGGGGAGCATTAAAATCTGGCTTAAGTTGAATTCCAGTAGGGATTTGTGGAAAGCAAGTCCGATGGAAACGGATTTTATCCGCGGAGCAAAAAATGGCTGAATCGGAATCGAATGGCGGTGTTTTTGACGAAGCGCGATTTCTTCGCATTGTCGAATTGATGAAGGAACACGATCTGGCAGAGGTCGATCTCCGCGACTCCGAGCAGCGCATTTGCATCAAGCGTGGTGGTCCGGTTGCGGCGGCACTTCCGCCAGCTCCTCCGGCTTATCCACAGGGTGCGGCGGCAGCTCAGGCGAGTCCCCAACCCGCGGCCGCAGCCGACGACCCAAACATGGTGGTCATCAAATCACCGATGGTTGGCACGTTTTATTCGAAGCCCAATCCCAAGGCGGCCTCGTTTGTCAAAGTCGGCGATCATGTCGATGCCGAATCGACCATCTGCATCATCGAGGCGATGAAGGTTTTTAACGAGATTCCTGCCGAGATCAGCGGAAAAGTCGTTGCTGTTCTGGTCAAGGATGAAGAGGCTGTTGAGTTCGGCAAGCCACTTTTCAAGATCGATACAACCGGTTAGGCACGTTGCTTCCGCGACCGTGACTCATTCGCCCCAGGCATTGGAAACGATCTGCTGACGCGTATGTACAACAGAATTCTGATAGCAAACCGTGGCGAAATCGCCCTCCGCATTATTCGTGCATGTCGGGAGATGGGAATCGAGACGGTTGCCGTTTTCAGCGAAGCGGATCGAGGCAGCGCGTATCTGGATTTGGCGGACGAAGCAATCTGCATCGGCCCCGCAAAATCTGCGCAAAGCTATCTGAAGATCGACCAGATCATCAGCGCCGCGGAAGTCGGCAACGTCGAAGCCATCCATCCCGGCTACGGGTTTCTTGCCGAAAATTCGCATTTCAACGAAGTCTGCCGAAGTTGCAAGATCGACTTTATCGGTCCGACCCCCGAGGCGATGGACCTGTTGGGAGACAAGAATCGGGCGCGGGAAATTGCCCGAAAAGCGAAGGTTCCGGTCGTTCCCGGCAGTGGCGGACTAATCTCCGATGAAGCGGAAGCACTCAAGGTTGCCCACGAAATTGGGTTCCCCGTACTGATCAAGGCAACCGCGGGCGGAGGCGGCAAGGGCATGCGTGTCGCCGCCAATGATCTGGTCCTACAGACGGCGATCCAGCAAGCACAGACCGAGGCCCAGGCCGCATTCGGCAATGCCGGAGTCTACCTGGAAAAATACGTCGAACGTCCTCGACACGTTGAAGTTCAAGTCTTGGCGGACTTGCATGGCAACGTCGTTCACCTCTGGGAACGTGAATGCTCGACCCAGCGACGGCATCAAAAACTCATTGAAGAGAGCCCGGCACCCAACCTCCCACAGGAGACGCGGGAGGCGATCTGCCAGGCCGCCGTGCGACTGATCAAGAGTGTGAACTACACCAACGCCGGAACCGTCGAGTTCATCGTCGATCAGGAAAACAATTTTTACTTCATCGAAGTCAACGCGCGAATCCAAGTCGAGCACCCTGTGACCGAGATGGTAACCGGCATCGACCTGATCCGATCGCAAATTGCCATCGCCGCCGGCGAACCGTTGCCCTTCACCCAATCGAACATCACGCAGCGCGGCGCCGCCATCGAATGCCGCATAAACGCGGAAGATTCCGAGCGTAATTTTCAGCCATGCCCCGGCCAGATCAAGAAGATGTTCACTCCGGGCGGGATGGGCGTCCGGTTCGAATCACACGTGCATCAAGGGTACGTCGTTCCACCACACTATGACTCGATGATCGGCAAGCTGATCGTGCATCAGCCAACACGCCGCGAGGCCATTGCCTGCATGTTGCGGGCGTTGGATGAATTGCGCATTGAGGGCATTCAGACGACGGCCCCATTCCACAAGAAAGTACTCCAACACTCCGAATTCGTCGAAGGCTGGGTTGATACCAGCTTTGTCGAGCGGGTGTTCTTGAATAAATAGTTGAGGATCGAATTCATGGCCAGCCCGCTGTCCAGGCCCGCAAAATCCGACACGCCTATCAACAAAGTGGCAATCTTGTTTGCTGGCGGCCCCGCACCCGCAGCCAATGCGGTCATTTCGACCTGCGCGGTATCGTGCCTGGGAAATGACATCGAGGTGCTCGGGATCAAGCACGGGTATTCCAATCTGATCGACTATTCGCCAGACAAGCCGCTGGAAAAAGGTCGTGATTATATCGACCTTGATCACGCCGCACTCCGCCGGACCCGCAATACACAGGGCATCCTGATCGGCACCGCACGCGCCAACCCTGGCAAGAGCATCTCCAAGCCGCAGCATTTTGACGATCCCAAACGCAGCGCGCCGCTGCGTCGCGTGTACGACGGCCTCTGTTCGCTGGGCGTTGACGCCCTGGTCTCCATTGGCGGCGATGACACGCTGAAAACCGCCAACAAATTCAAGATGCTACAGGATCGCATGCCGGCGGATGCGAAGAAGATCCCGGTGGTGCATCTGCCCAAGACAATCGACAACGATTATCACGGAATCGATTTTACCTTCGGATTCTTCACGGCCGTCGATACGCTGGCGACCGAGATTCGCAACTTGCTTTACGACGCGGAAGCCGGGCAAGCGTACTTCCTGGCAGAAACCATGGGCCGCAGCGCCGGCTGGCTCGCCTACGGGGCCGCCATCGCCGGCGAAGCGAGCTTGGTGATCAGCGTCGAAGATATCATTGGTGAATATCGAGGCCAAGAGTCGGTTCCCAACCCCAAGACGGGCGAACTTGAAACACGCGACATCATGAACGTCGATCGCGTCGTCGAACGGATTGTGAAGACGATCCTGGCGCGTGAACGGGCGGGCAAGAACTATGGTGTCATCGTGATCGCCGAAGGTGTGGCCGAGTTCCTTCCGATGAAGTACCTGGATGGAATTCCCCGCGACGACCACGGCCACATCGCCATTGCCCAGGTCGCACTGGGACGGATGCTCGCAGCACTGGTTGCCGAAGCATACCACCAAAAAACCGGCAAGAAACGCAGGGTCAACGGTTTACAGCTGGGCTATGAATCGCGGTGTGCCGCTCCCAGTGCATTCGATGTCATGCTGGGCAGCCAGTTGGGTGTCGGCGCCTATCTTGCTTTGGTCGTGCATCGCAAGAACGGCGTGATGGTTTCCGTGCAAGGTCAGCTGGAACTCCATTACGAGCCGTTCGAAAATCTGGTTGACCCCAAGACGCTCGTCACCAAAGTTCGCTACATCGAACCGCAGAGTGACTTTCACAATCTGGCCCGTTTTCTGGAAACGGACGTCAACCTGTAGCCGTCGACGGAGCGACATCAGTCGGCTCAATTCGCGAAGATGCGTGCGTTGGGCCGCATATTGGCTATCAAGCGCACGTCGATTCGCTCGAATTTCCCGAGCGTAGTGGCTAAAATACCAGTTCGCGGCCGCCGGTCATTGCGCGCCGAGCGGACACCGCACGTCCCGCCGTCCACTGCGATTCACTCCCCGATTGGAAACGACAATGCCGGTTTCTCGACCTTTCTTGCTGACCCTGGTCGGCCTCTCGTGCATGGCACTCCCGACGCCAGCAGCGGAGGAAGCCAAACCCGTCTCAGGCACGGCCGAGCAGCGTGAGTTCTATACGCAACAGGTGTTGCCGATCCTGGAAGCGCATTGCTTGAAATGCCACGGCGCCAAATCGGCCAAGGGCGGCTTACGACTCACGTCGCAGGAGAGCATTATCCAGGGGGGCGACACTGGGCCGGCGGTGTCGATCGACCAACCGGCGGAGAGTCTGTTGTTGGGGGCCATCAATTACCAAGATTATGAGATGCCGCCATCCGGTAAACTGTCGCCTGAGAACATCGCCGTCCTGACGCGGTGGGTTGAATCCAAACTGGCCGGCGCTCCGCAGCGGGTTGCCGCGCCGGAATCCCACGACGAACCAGGACCGCCGCCAGTCAATGAAAAGACGAAACAATTTTGGTCCTTCCAACCCGTGGTGCGACCCGCGGTCCCGACACCAGCACGTTCCCCATGGGTGCGTACTCCGATTGACGCCTTCATTCTGAGTCGCCTGGAATCGAACCGATTGACCCCTGTGCAGCCCGCAACGAAGACCGCGCTATTGCGCCGCGCCACGTACGATCTGACCGGCCTGCCGCCCACTCCGGATGAGGTGACGGCGTTCCTGGAGGACGACGCACCCGACGCGTTTGAGCGCGTCGTTGATCGACTCTTGAAGTCCCCTCAATACGGTGAACGCTGGGCGCGGCACTGGTTAGATTTAGTACGCTATGCGGAAACCAACAGCTACGAAAGGGATGGGGCGAAGCCGTTCGTGTGGCGGTACCGCGACTATGTCATTCGAGCGTTCAACGATGACAAACCGTACGATCAGTTCATCCGGGAGCAGCTCGCCGGTGACGAACTGCCGGAAGCGACCACCGAGGCAATCATTGCAACCGGGTACTACCGCCTCGGCATCTGGCAGGACGAGCCTGTCGATCCCGTGCAGGAAGTGTTCGAAGACATTGACGATCTGGTTCGCACGACCGGCGAAGTTTTCCTGGGCGTAACCGTCGGGTGTGCACGCTGTCACGATCATAAACTGGACCCGATCCCACAGCGCGATTACTATCGCATGGCTGCATTTTTTCGCAATGTGCGGCGGTTCGGAGTCCGCGGCGGTGATTCGGTCGAAGCCTCGTCGCTGATCGACATTGGCACGGCCGAGGAACGGCAACGGCACGACGCACAAGTCAAGGCTCACCAAGCGCAGCTTCGCCGCACCAAGGAACAGATTGCGCCGATCGAACGCAAGGTCAAGGCCGACCTTCAAGGTGTCGAAAACGACGAATGGAAACATCCAAAACGGCGGCCCGAATTTGTCAAGAAACGCGTTGGCGGACTGCTAACCCAGCAGGAATTCGACGAGTACGTACGACTCATTGCGCAGCGAGAGCAGCTAGAACGATCCCAGCCACCTGGACTTGAGAAAGCACTCTGCGTTAAAGAGCATGGCCGTACCAGCCCGCCGACCTACGTCTTGGTGCGTGGCAATGCCCATGTGCAAGGTGACGAAGTCACACCGGGGTTTCCCAGCGTCCTGTCTCCGCCAGAGCCCAAACTCGTTGAGCCTGCGGCCAACGCCACCTCCACAGGTCGGCGCCGTGCCTTGGCCGAATGGATCGCCAGCGAATCGAATCCGCTGACGGCGCGGGTCATGGTCAACCGCATCTGGCATTATCACTTCGGTAGGGGACTTGTCCGTTCGACCAGTGATTTCGGGTTTCAGGGAATCCCGCCCACGCACCCTCAACTGTTGGACTGGTTGGCCAGCGACTTCGTTGACGGTGGCTGGAAGGTCAAACGCCTGCACAAGCTGATCATGCTCTCCAGCACGTATCAATTGTCATCGCAAGCGGATGCGGTCGCGCTGGAAAAGGATCCGGCCAATGATCTGTTTTGGCGATTCGACATGCGCCGGCTGTCAGCCGAAGAAATTCGGGATTCCATCTTAGCCGTCAACGGCAGCCTGGAACTCGAGCGAATGTATGGCCCCAGCTTCTATCCCATCATGCCCCCGGAAGTGCTCGCCGGCCAGTCGCGCCCCGGTGCTGGGTGGGGCCAGTCCTCCGATAAGGATCGCGCGCGTCGAAGTATCTACATTCACATCAAACGCTCGCTAATCGTACCGATGATCGCCAGTTTCGATGGGGCAGATAGCGATGCCAGTTGCCCCGTGCGTTTTAATACGACGCAACCAACCCAAGCACTTGGAATGCTCAATAGCAAGTTCCTGATGGATCAGGCAACCGTGTTCGGACAGTACGTCCAGTCGCGGGTTGGCGAGGATCCGACGCAGCAGATTGCCATGGCGTTGCGGCGGGTCATCCAGCGTGAGCCCACCGGCGAAGAGATCCAACGCGGCCTTTCTCTGATCGAAACGCTACAGCACGAGCACAATGTTTCCCAGACGGACGCATTGCGTTACTTCTGTCTGACTGCCTTGAATTTGAACGAATTCGTCTATTTGGACTGACCAACCAATCTCGCCCCCCGGCTCGCCGGCAGGAAATCGAAACATGTCCCAGAACGTACCACGACCGAATTTTTGCGGCCGCACCCGCCGCGAGTTTCTCTGGCAAGCTGGCGGCGGTTTTACGGGCGTCGCACTGGCCGCGATGCTGGGCCAGGACGGTTTTCTTTCACGGCAAACAGTGGCTGCCGATGGCCTGACCACGTGGCAGAATCCCCTGGCGGCCAAGCCGCCCCATTTTGCCGCCAAGGCCAAGAACGTGATCTTTCTCTATATGTATGGCGGACCGAGCCATATCGATACGTTTGATCGCAAACCCAAAATGACCGGCATGGACAACAAGACCGTGACGGTCAAGACATTTGGTCGCGGCGGGCATAAGAACCAGGGACGTATTGTCGAGCCGCGCTGGAAATTCCAGCAGTACGGCAAATGTGGAAAATGGGTCTCGGACCTGTTTCCCCATCTGGCCACCTGCGTCGACGACATCGCGTTTGTGCATTCGATGACCGCCGACTCGCCGATCCATGGCTCGGCCATGCTGATGATGAACAGCGGCAAGATCCTCAGCGGCAGCCCCTGCATGGGGTCATGGGTGAATTATGGGCTCGGCACCGTCAATGAAAATTTGCCTGGCTTCGTGGTGATGCTTGATCCTCGCGGCGGGCCGATCAGTGGTGCTAAGAACTGGAGCAGCGGCTACATGCCGGCCACCTATCAGGCCACCGTGATGCGCTCCAGCGGCACGCCGATTCTGGATCTGGCGCCACCCGATGGCGTAACGCGCCCGATGCAGCGTCAACTGCTGGACACGCTGCGGAACTACAACGAGCAGCATCTGCAGTCGCGGGTCGACAACCACGACCTGGCAGCGCGCATTGCCAGTTATGAATTGGCCTACAAGATGCAAAGCTCGGCGCCCGATGCGGTCGACCTCTCACAAGAGACGGCGCAAACGCAAGAACTGTATGGTATCAACGATCCCAAGGCGGGAGCCTTTGGTCGCCAATGCCTGCTGGCACGGCGGCTGGTCGAACGGGGCGTCCGATTCATTCAACTTTATTCCGGCGGCAATCACAATGACGCCAACTGGGATGCGCACGGTGATCTGCAAACGAATCACGACCTGCACGCCGCAGAAACGGACAAACCGATCGCCGGCCTCCTGAAAGACTTGAAGGACCGCGGCATGCTGGACGAAACGCTTATCGTCTGGGGGGGAGAATTCGGGCGTCAGCCCACGGCCGAATACGCCAAGGGAACGGGACGCGACCACAACGCCTACGGCTTTACGATGTGGCTGGCTGGCGGCGGGATCAAAGGCGGCGTCAGTTTTGGCGAGACCGACGAACTAGGCGCCGCCGCCGTCGAAAACCGGCTGCATGTGAGAAACCTCCACGCCACCATCCTGCATCAAATGGGGCTCGATCCGAACGGGCTTACCTACTTTCATAACGGGCTCGACCAGAAGCTGGTCGGCGTGGAAGGTGCCGAGCCGATTCGGGAGATCATCGCATAACGCCGACCAGCGAACGTCGAACGTCGCGACCAGGCTTCGCGGGATCGCCGCGTGGTGCGGTCGTCGGAACGTCCCAGGTTGCCGGTGCCGGTCAGTTGTCTGGTTCCTGGCTGTCTGGTTCCTGGCTGTCTGGCTTCGGCGGGTCTGGCTTCGCCTGCTGCGAATAGACCTGTTGGACCAGCTTCAGATATTCTTCGATTGACGGCATTCCCAGCGTGGCGCGGCGCTGATTCAGATGCTCAGGATCCTCGACATTCCGCACGACCCAGCGACCATCGACTTGTTGCACTTGGGTGCCATAGAGTTGCTTCTTGCCTTCGCCAACGCGAACTCGATCCACCAGGTAGCCGATGTCCATCCCGGCAACTTCACCTTCGTTCGCTGCCTGCATTAACGCGAGACAACGCTTTTGAAAGGGCCGGTCGTCATCGGCATGTTGCACAAGCAGCCAGGCGGCATGGGCGCCGTCCGTCCGCACCATCGACTTGCCGGGCCAACCGTGCTCCTCGATCACGCCTTTCAGCCACTGGCGATTCTCCTGGTCGATTCGCACCATTTCCGTGATCACCGGTGACTTGAGTTTGAGCACCTCTTCCTTGGCACTCAAGTCAATCTTGTTTTCCTGAGCCCATTGGATCAGCTTGAACCGTATCTCTTGATCGATTTTAACTCGGGCCAATAGTTCGTCACGCAGCGCTGGCTGCGTGGCCGCATCCCGTTTGTCTTTCACGTTGCTTTTCTTGGTTTCCTGCTCAGCAACGACAATGCCGCCGACAACCAACATGATGCCACAGGCAATCGAGACCTGACGTGCGAGTTTTGAAGTTGCGCGATTCACGTTTTTCACCGACCCTTGTTGCTGAAGACCTGGGAGAAATTGTAACCCGCCGCGTTCGTTTTGGAGTTGCGCCAAGGAGCCGCGCAGCGTCAGTGTGACCTATCCGGGTGCCGGGAACTGAATTTGTTTTCCCGGCTCGCCTGCAACTTCCTGGACGTAAGTCGGAACGGCATAACCTGGCAGCGAGTCGCGCAGTTGTTTTACCAATGCGCGACCCTTTTCGAGCGGTACTTCAAAATGGGCCGCGCCGCGCACACGATCCAATTGATGCAGATAATACGGTACAACACGGAGGTCGATCAGGCGGTGGCTCAGCTCCGTAAGGGCCGGCAGTGAGTCATTTACGCCGCGTAGCAGGACACTCTGGTTCAGGAGCATGATGCCGGCGCCGGCCAAGCGTTGAAGCGCCCGGGCGACCGATGCATCCAGTTCCGCCGCGTGATTGGCATGCACGACCATCACCGGGACCAGGCGTGAATTCCCCAACCATTGCAGAAGCGCATCGGTCACACGTTCCGGAATGACAATCGGCAATCGGGTATGGATTCGCAGGCGGCGCAGGTGCGGGATTTCCGCGAGCGTACCGGCGAGCTCTGCCAGTCGTGCGTCGACCAGGGTTAGCGGGTCGCCGCCGCTGAAGATAACCTCCTCGATGGTCGGGTCATCGGCAATCGCGTCGATCGCGACCTGCCACTCAGCCAGCGAATGCGGCCCTTCGTGGTAGGGGTAATGTCTCCGAAAACAGTACCGGCAATGGATCGCACAGGCGCCGGTCGTCACCATCAGCACGCGGCCGCCGTATTTTTGCAATAAACCCGGACTGACGCGGGCCGCCTGATCATCGACAGGGTCGCCCAGAAATCCGGCTGCATCGATCGATTCTTCCGCCCGCGGCAACACCTGTCGCAGCAGAGGGTCGTGCGGGTCGCCTGGCCGCATGCGGCTGACATAGCCCAGGGGCGCAAATACGGGAAACGAGCAGTCCGCGGCGCGCCCGTGGGATTCCGGTAGCCCCAATTTTCGACACAGGGTCGGGCCGTCTCGGATCGCTGATTTCATGGCCTGCTGCCACGATTCCCCGTTCGAACCGGTAAGGACAGAATCGATTGGGGACGCTACAATTGGCATTCTTGTTTTTTGCCTCACTCGCGGTCAGTTCGTCCGGCCAGCCAACGACACGAAACCGCTCAGCAGCATAACTTTCTGTTCACCAAAAGCGTAGTAGGGAATCTCCTGTGGCGAGCTATAAATCGAACGAATTTCGCAAGGGCCTTAAAGTTCAAATCGACGGCGAACCGTACTTGATGATTGAAATGAACTTTCGCAAACCGGGCAAAGGCGCTGCATTATTCGAATGCAAATTGCGGAATCTGCTCAGAAACACCGTCCTGTCCAGAACCTATCGAGGGACCGAGACACTGGAAGCGGCCGATATCGAGGAAACCGACGCGCAGTACCTTTACCGTCAAGGCGACATGTATGTGTTCATGGATTCGACGTCCTACGAGCAGTACGAGCTGACAGCGGATCAGGTGGATGACGCCTGGAAATTCTTGAAAGAGGGCCAAGGGTGCGCGTTGATGCTGTACAACGGAAACCCGATCTCGCTGACGCCGCCAAATCACGTCGAGCTGGAAATCATCGAATGCGAGCCGGGTGCCAAGGGCGACACGGCAACCAATGTGACCAAGCCTGCCAAAGTCGAAACGGGGGCCGAATTTCAGGTGCCCATCTTCATCAAGCAGGGCAACGTGATCAAAATTGACACGCGGACCGGCGACTACATCGAGCGCGTCAACAATTGATCCCGGTTGGGTTGCGTGGCTGCGCATCGTGTCTCCCGCAATGATCGGATCTGGCAGGTGTCGCGATGAGTGATTTTGCACCGACGGCAAGTTGGGCCGCCATGCGGCAACGTGCAGCCCTCTTGCGTCGATTCCGCACCTTCTTTGATGACCTTGGGTTCCTGGAAGTTGAAACCCCATTGCTGTCTGCCGATACCGTCGTCGATCGACACCTCGACCCCATCGCCGTGAACTGGCACGACTCCGGTAACCGCAGCACCAAGCAGCCGATGTGGCTGCAAACCTCACCCGAATTCGGCATGAAACGGTTGCTCGCGGCGGGCGGCGAAGCGATTTATCAAGTGACGCGTGCTTTTCGCTGCGACGAGCAAGGGGTGCTTCACAATCCCGAATTCACGATCGCCGAATGGTATCGTGTGGGCGACGGCTACGAAGTCGGCATGGACCTGCTCGCCGAACTGGCGGAATCGCTTCTCGGTACCGGAAGTGTGGACAGAATTCCTTATCGCGAAGCATTCAAACGTCACGCCGGCGTCGACCCCCATCTGGCCGACGTGGCGGCGCTCCGCCAAGCGGCCGTCGATCGTCAGATCGTGATTCCGACCGGCTTTGACAATGCCGATCGGGATGATTGGCTGAATCTGCTGTTGAGCGGCTGTGTCGAACAGCAACTGGGCCACGACCGCCCGGCGATCGTCTACGACTACCCGGCCAGCCAGGCGATGTTAGCTTGCGTTCGCACCGATGATCCGCCGGTTGCCGAACGATTTGAACTTTATGTCGACGGGGTCGAACTGGCCAACGGCTACCACGAGCTGCGGGATGCGGCGGAATTGCGACGCCGTAACGAAATCGCCAACAGACAGCGGCAAGCCGACGGCAAGCCGGCGTTACCGGCATCAAGTCGCCTGTTGGCTGCCATGGACCATGGTTTACCAGACTGCTGTGGCGTTGCGCTCGGCTTTGATCGCCTGCTGATGGCGGCCACGAACGCGACCGACATCCGCCAAGTACTGGCCTTTCCGTTCGATCGAGCGTAGCCGGACAGCGTCACTGCGGTGCTGAGCCGGCTATTTGATGAGGCGTAGCGTGTAGGGGTATCGATAGCAGACGCCCTTGTTCGCTTCGACCCCGGCGATGACGCCGTAGACGAGCGCGCCGATTCCAATAATGATCGGCCCGACGAACGTAATCAGGAGGACGAATGAGGCGATCATTACCGTGATGTGAAAGTTCAAGGCTTCCTTGGCTTGCTCCTCCACGAACGCCGAGTCATCCTTCTTCACCAGCCAGATCACCAACGGTCCGATAAGGGCCACCGCAACAATGGACAGATGTGCCAATGTCGCCCACAGGCGGTCCTCGCTGGAGGTCGCATCATGCCCCATGTTCTTCGCTTTGTCGCTCATACCATGCACCTGCAATTCTTGGATTCAACCACGATTACCGGTTATTCGCTGTAGTACGACCAATCTTGGCATGCCGGGCATCTGCCCCATACGCCAGAAATCGGTGCGCTGACAACTTGCCCCGGGCGGCTGGTGCCGCAGCTTGTTGTGTATCACGCGAACATGCGCGTTTTGTGAGAGTTGTTCGTCAATCCAGGACGCGACGGCATCATTGAGGTTGTTGGTTTCGTAGGTCAATCGCACAACGTGGGCGTCGAATGAGTCTTCTTTCAACACCGAGCTCACGGTGATCTGTATTCCTTCGCTGCGTGACCCGTTCGGCATTTGCCAATCGTAGTGAAATGATCGAGTAAACTGATGTGTCCCAAACGCCATCGACTCGCCCGAGATTGAATGAGCCAGCGCCATCGGAGGGTCAACAGGATTGACCTGCTGGATCTGTGAGAAAACGGCAGGCATACCGAGAATTTTCTGACGCAGCTTGGAATCGAGCGAGCTCACGGCGCTGTCAACGCGCGAAAAAGCCAAGTGATGTTCGCGAAGCCTGTGTCGGCGACTGACGATGCGTTGCCCGACGGCCATCAGAATACAGGCCACCGTAACGACGACGAGCACTGTTCTTAAGCGAAACCTCATTCTGGCCTCCATCGTCCATGCTCGCCGACGCTTGCTTGCCGGCCTGTCACATCAATAAGATATTGCCGATGGCCATTTCTTCAAACCCTACGGTGCAAGTAATGAAAAACTTTCCTGCGACGACCTTGTGTTGGGTGGCCTGCGCCATCGCCCTGGTTGCCCCAAAGCTGTGCGGTGCCGCCGATCAACCAGCACCGTCGGACGACCAGGTGCTGACGTGGCTCCGCGACTTGAAGCCGTTGCCCAAAATCCACTACTCGTGGCCCGTTCCGCTAGAACAGCTTTCCGATGCACAACTCCACGAGTACACTCGCCTGACGCACGCAATCTCGGTAAGCGGTGAATGGGTCAAGCCGGAACAAATCGAGCACGCCGTGGTCATCTGCAAACGGGTCAACGCGACCCAGCCACAGATTCCCGCCACGATCGGAATCAATTACTCGGTGTGGCATCGACGCTTTGGCAAGGACTTGCCGCCCACCGACGTCGGGCCGACCCACATCGCTGAACTTGAGTACCTGAAAACTCGCCTGGACGCGATTCGCACTGCGCTGGCCACGGCGAATCAGAAGCACGCAACGGACGTCGTCATTTCGGCCGTGCTGTTCGACTCGGAGCATTTTCACGTGCGGTCGGACGATTCCGCCTGGAACCAGGCGATCACTGCCAAGTACAACGCGGCCTATGACATGGTCCGCGAATTCTTTCCTCAGGTGCGAATCGAATGGTATGCCCGCGGCGCCATCCATCCCAGTGCATCGCCGACGGGCTGGAGCGAGGCAAACTACTTTGCCCTCGACGAACAAGGCGAGACGTTTGGGTGTTCCCTGTACCAGGTGCCAGAGATTGGTTACACGCGGGAGATTTTTCGCCGGACCGCGCGTCATGCCGAGCAACACGGTTGCGACGAAGTCACGCCGTGGATCGCCCTCGCCTCGGGATATCGCCGCCAAACGGAAACGTACCACACGTTTTCACTGGATTGGAATTATGACCTGATCTATTCCTGGAAGTTGGGCGCCGAAGTCAACCACGCCTGGTTCGGCGCACCCGAGCGGCACGAACGATTCGCGCCCTGGAACAAAGCCAAGGTCGCCATCTTCTATCCCGAGCCGTTCGGGCGGTCGCCCCATTGGGCCGCGCATTTCGTCGCGTACGTGCGGGGTGCCCATCTGATCAAGGCGCTGCCTACGGAGCCAGTGGCCGAGCCCGAGGGCAATCGGTAGATCGATCGCGTAAGTTTTGAAGTTTTGAAGTTACGGTCATCAGGCTTTCCACCGACGCTGGCTGCTGAAAACGCGGCAGAAATTGTAACCCGCTGCGTGAGCGAGGGATGAGCTGCGAGAAATCGAAATCATCATTACCGCATCCCTCACTTACGTTTCGGGTTTGAACGTCGCAAAAAGCGTAACTTCAAGAACCACGTTGCGAGTTGCCGTTGCTTTCACCAATCCGAATTCTTAGCGTCAACAAAGTACGCCAACTCGCCGCACCGCAGGCGTTCGAAATATGAGCGGTGTCAAGCACCAACGCATTCATTGACCAAACGAATTGCTCGCCCATTGCCCGGTCGATGATGGTAGAATGCAACAACTTGGAAATAAGCCGATTTCGTCGCACGAACGACCCGCCATGCCAACCGCCCCAACTTTCCCGCCGCGCATTGCCAGCCGAACCGCACTGACGTGGCTACTTTTGTGCGTCGGCGTGGCGGTAGCCGACGAACCGCTGGGTTTGGCCGACGGTTGGAAGATGTCGGCCTTGGGTGGTGCTCGGTTTTCAATTCGTGGCACCGGAGATCGAAATAACCCGTTGCGACGACAACTCCGCGAACCCTTCCAGGGCGCCGAGCTCTTTGTCCAGTTTCGTTTTCAATACGCAGCTGCTGGACTGGACGAACCAAGCGAGGGCGAAGGGGCCGGCGAGTTCTTTGTGTTGTGGATGGATGCCGTTGATGGCGGTGACCAGGCTTCACATCACGGGGGCGTTCCCAATGTGGGCATTCATGTTGCCGACGGAAAGAACCGGCTGATGGTGCGGTACCTGGCCAGTGAGCAGCAGTTCAGCAATGTTGAAGTGGTGGGTGATCGCGAGTACCAGGTTGTTGTGCGACTCGCGAAATCTCAACCCGCCGATGATCACGCCTTTGATCGGCTGGCGATGTGGGTCGACCCGCTCCCCCATCAACTCGCTTCCCCTGCCGCCGAAGCAACCAGCAAGCGCGGCGTGACGACAATTCGCTGGCTCGGGTTTGCGACAGGGAAGAAGACCGAGAAGACCGATACGATCCACGTGTCGGACGTTCGCGTCGCGACCACGTGGCGCGAGATTTTGGGCCTGCCGTCAACAGTTAGCCCAGATCCGCTGCAGGCTCCCCCTGCCCCGCCGCCGGTCGTACGCACGATTGACTTCACAACCCACGTGTATCCCATTCTCAAGGACCATTGCCTTGCCTGCCACGCCGGCGCCGACGCGGAATCGGGCGTAAGGTTGGATGCGCTGGACGAAGTGCTGAATCAAGTCGCGCCCCGCGACGCCAAGGCCAGCCATCTCATCTCGTTGGTCCGATCGCAGGACGAACGCCAACAAATGCCGCCACCGGGTGCGGATCGAACGCCGCTGTCAAGTGAACAGATTGAGACACTGGAGACGTGGATCGACGAAGGGCTCGCCTGGGACGAACGGTTGCTGCCGACACCCATTCCACGTACAGACCACTGGGCGTTTCAGCCGATCGCGAGGCCACAAGTCCCCGTGGTGAAAAATTCCGCCTGGGTCCGAACGCCCGTCGACGCCTTTGTCGCTCGGCAGCACCAGCGGACCGGCGTGACCCCCGCCCCTCTGGCACCGGTGAACACGCTATCGCGACGACTCGCTCTCGATATCACTGGCTTACCCCTCGATCAATCACGACGATTGCCCGAGATGATCGACGCCGAAGAACCGCCCGATAGCGAAGACGCAGGTGGTCCCAGCGTGGGCGATTCGCCGACCGACAAGATTCACGAGCATGCAGACGCCTTGGTCGAGCAACTTTTAGGGTCGGTGGCCTACGGCGAGCGGTGGGGCCGGCATTGGCTGGACCTGGCACGGTGGGCAGAAAGCAATGGCTATCAACACAATCGAAGCCGCCCTCATGCCTGGCGCTACCGAGACTACGTGGTTCGCAGTTTCCAACAGGACAAGCCGTTTGATCGGTTTGTCCTCGAACAGCTCGCTGGCGATGAATTACCGTACGCAGACGAACATCTGATCGCGACCGGGTTCTTGGCGGCAGCCAGGTACAGTGGAAATGAATTGGATCACGAGATCCAACGCAACGACATTCTGGTCGATGTTGTCAACACCACGGGACAGGCACTGCTTGGTATCACGCTGGAATGCGCCCAGTGTCACACCCACAAATTTGATCCGTTGTCGATTCGGGATTACTACCGACTGCAGGCGTTTTTTACCCCCGGTCAGCCCGGAAACGTCGTGTTGCAACGCGAGACGGCCGACACCCATGAGTTCATCGAATCCCGGTGGCAAATGTTCGATGCGGTGCATGCACGGTTGGCGGCAAGTCGCCGTGCGAAGGGCTATCCGGAACCAGTTCTCGTGATTCCGAAGTCGGTGTTCGGCGCGATGAAAGGCGCCGAACGTGCGATGTTCCAGCGGCTCGAAGACGAGATCGCGCGGATGCCACAGGCTTGGGGGTGGACCGCGTCTGCGAATTCGCCAAGCGGCGTGGCCGTGGCTCCCCACGAAATGCGCTGGCCCTTGCCCCGCCTTCGCCCTGGGCAAGCGCCGCCCAAGACCTACCTCCGCATTCGCGGCGACGTGAAATCGGTCGGCCCTGAGGTTCAGCCAGGTTGGCCAGCGGTCTTTGGGGAAACCCCGAATCAACTCGATAAGCCACGCACGGCGCTCGCTCGATGGATCACGACAGCGGAAAATCCACTGACGGCACGGGTTTGGGTGAACCGCCTTTGGCAGTGGCACTTTGGCACCGGCCTGGTCGAGACTTCTGGTGACTTTGGCACTCAGGGAGCGTCTCCGTCGCACCCTGAATTACTCGACTGGCTGGCCTGCGAACTCATCGAAAGCGGTTGGAGCACCAAGCACGTACAACGATTAATTTTGCGGTCCAACACGTTTCGTCAGGCGTCGACCTTCTCGCCTGAGAATCACGCATTGGATCCGGACAATAAGACGCTGTGGCGATGGCAGCCACGGCGACTGGAGGCCGAAGCGATCCGCGACCAGATGCTTGCTGTCGCCGGCCTGCTCGACGCGACCTCGGGCGGCCCCAGCGTACCGCAATCGCAAACGCCCAGTTCGCAACGCCGAAGCATCTACCTGCGACAAGAACGGGACCGCCTCCCGGAATCAATGACGGCCTTCGATAGCCCGGCGGCCGTTGCCAGCTGCTCTCGCCGGCGTGTTTCGACCGTCTCACTGCAACCCCTGTACTTGCTCAACAGCCCCTTCATGCAAACCGTCGCGGCCGCGCTGGCCAAACGTGTTCGGGATGTGGCAACCAGTTCGACGGAGCAGGTCGTGGCCACCTTTGAAATCACGCTCAGTCGAATGCCGGATCCGGACGAACTTGCGCGAGCAACACAATTTCTAAACGACAATTCGCTCGACGCGTTTTGTCTGGTGATGATCAATCTCAACGAGTTTCTTTACACCAATTAGTCGGCACCAAGACCACGACCCTTGGCGTTGTCGCCGTTGTCAGACGAAGCCCTCACCGGGCGACGCGTGGCACGCGGCGAGCAAGCGATCATTGAATGTGGCCGGAGCTGCCGGCGCCGAGCAGACCATGGATCGCAGAACTTTTCTTCAGCATTCCGGATTCGGCGCGGGGGCGATGGCATTGCAGTCACTCCTGCGGGCGGAAGATGGCCACGGGACGTTAACCCATTTCACGCCCACGGCTGATCGCGTCATTTTTCTTTTCATGTCGGGTGGACCAAGCCAGGTTGATACGTTCGACCCGAAGCCCGACTTGCAACGCTTCAGTGGAGAGGACGTACCGGAGAGTATCGCGCAGACGGTTCCACAGATAAAACGGGCGGGGCTGAAGAATCTGATGGCGTCACCCTGGAGCTTTCAGCGATACGGCGAAAGCGGTCTCGAAGTCTCGGAACTGCTCCCGGAGACGGCTCGGCATGTCGACGATCTGTGTGTGATTCGTTCGATGCAACATCGTAATCCCGTGCACGGTCCCGGCGAATGCGTCGCGTTCACCGGTACGGGTGCCGGGAATCGGCCGAGCATCGGGGCCTGGTCGTTGTACGGATTGGGCAGCGCGAACCAAAGCCTGCCAGCATTCATCACGATGAATGTGCATACGGACGGGATGCAATACCCACAGGCAGCCGGTTGGGGTGCCGGGTTTCTGCCGTCTCGATTTCAGGGCACGGAAGTCGATCCACGCGTCGGCGTGCGACATGTCGCGATGCCACAGAATACGCGTCATGAAGACCGCCGCTCGCAATTAGAACTGATTGAATGGCTGAATCGCCGACATCTTGCGTCGGTGGGAGAACACAGCGAGCTTGAAGCTCGGATCAGATCGTATGAGACGGCATTCCGAATGCAGGCGGCGGCCCCGGAACTCTTTGACCTCTCTGACGAAACGCAGGCGACCCGCGATCTCTACGGCCTGGACACAGCACCCACCAAGGTTGCCGGCCGCACCTGCTTGCTCGCGCGACGGATGGTCCAACGGGGAGTACGATTCGTCCAGGCCCGCATCGGCGGGTGGGACGCCCACGGAAATATTCGGGCCAACCATACGCGGATGGCCGGGATCAGCGACCGGCCGATTGCCGCCCTCTTGAGCGATCTTAAACAGCAGGGGCTGTTCGAATCGACCCTGGTCGTGTGGGGCGGCGAGTTTGGGCGGACACCCACGATGGAAGGACGGGGCAACGGCCGCGATCACTCGCCGGCCGGATATTCCGTGTGGCTGGCAGGGGGCGGCGTCAAAGGAGGGCAGGTGATCGGCCAAACCGACTCACTGGGGTACGTCGCCACGCACCGGCCGGTCTCGCCACACGACTTTCATGCCACCATCTTGCACGCACTGGGCCTTGATGCAAACCGACTCACCTATCGGCACCATGGGCGCGAAGAAGTCCCCACCGTGTTTGGCGGATCGGCCGTCAAAGAAGTGTTTTCTTGAGCAGCGCCATCTTCCAAGGACGTTCCATGTCACGCCAGGTGTATCTTTCCGGGCAACTCGTTGACGAACAGCACGCGACGATTTCCATCTTCGACAGCGCCGTGTTGCTCGGCGATACCGTGACCGAATCGACGCGGACGTTCCGACACGTGCCGTTCAAACTGGAACAGCATGTGGACCGACTGTACAAGTCGCTCAAGGTGACGCGAATCAGCCCCGGGATGGATGCCGCAGAGATGCTACGCGTTACCCGCGAATTGCTGGAGGCGAACCTGTCAACGTATGGCGCTGATGAAGACTGCTGGATCGTGCATAACATCTCACGCGGACGGTCGCTGCAAGGCCCCGATCCGACCGTCCAACGTGGCGGTGCCACGGTGATGATCTTTACGCAACCTTTGGACCTGACGGGCTGGGCCGACTTCTACCGGCACGGTTGCCACGCCGTGACGGCAATGAGCCGCATGATCCCGTCGCAGTCGCTGGATGCGCGAATCAAAAACCGCAGCCGCATGGCGTACACGCTGGCCGAAATGGAGGTCAAGCTGGTCGACCAAGCCGCGCAGGGCATCATCCTGGATATTCACGGCAACGTTGCGGAAAACAAGGGCGGCAATGTTTTTCTGGCCAGTGGCGGCGTGCTGAAAACGCCAACGGTCAGCAATTGCCTGGCCGGAATCAGTCGCGCAACGGTCATCGAACTCGCGGGCCAGCTCGGCGTGCCGGTCGAAGAAACAGAATTGCAACCGTACGATCTCTACACCGCGGATGAACTGTTCTTTACAAGCACTCCCTACTGCATCATGCCGGCGACCATGTTTAACGGCTTGCCGGTGGGGGATGGCGAAGTTGGGCCGATTACCAAGCAACTGCTGGCGGCCTGGAGCGACCTGACCGGCCTGGACATCGTCAAGCAGGCGCTCGACCAACTGGGCTGAAGCGTCGGTCGCGTCTGCCTGGCATTCAAGAAACCCCCACTATCACGTTCTCGGACCGTTCTCGAACCGCAAGCTGGCCCCTGCGATTGCCGGCGAGTTCCCCTGCGAATACGGCTTTCGCAGCAAAGATCCTGATTGCGAACGACCGAAACATATCTATAATGTTCGATGGGTGACAGTTTTCGCGCATCGTCGCCAAACTGCCCAAACACCACGGAATCACAGGAAGACACGATGACGGTTTTCAAGAATTGCGAAGGTGTCACGCGGCGCGATAGTTTGCGGCTGGGGCTGGGGACGTTGCTCGGCGGAGGCCTGGTCGATGCCTTGCGTGTGCAGGGCATGGCCGCACACGAGTCGGCGACCGGCGCGCCCGCCAAGGCGTGCATTTTGATCTGGATGGATGGCGGCCCGACGCACTTCGAGACCTTTGACCCCAAGCCGAATGCTCCGGCGGAGATTCGTGGCGAGTTTGGTGCCATTTCCACCAAGGTTCCCGGCGTTCACTTCTCCGAACACATGACGCGTCTGGCGGCGAGCCTCGATAAGTTTTCGATGGTTCGTTCGATTCGCCACAATCAAGGGAACCATGGAGCTGGCAACCACTACATGATGACGGGTTCGCCACCGCGGATTCCGGTCGGCTGCGGGGCGTTCGTGAGTTTTCACCCAAGTCTGGGCAGTGTGGCCGCCAAGGAACTGCAACGGGGCAACGCGTTGCCCGGCTATTTCTCAATGCCCCAGATGTCACGTTCGGGCGGCCCGAATTTCCTGGGTGCGAAGTACGCCCCGTTTGTCGTCGGCAACGATCCGAATCGCGCCAACTTTCAAGTTCGCGATGTCAGCGTTCCCAAAGATCTGCTTGGCGACCGCTTCCATCGACGAGCGGATTTGCGGTCGCTGGTCGATACGATGCAACGCATCAACGACGAAGCGGCGGGCGATCCCGTGACGGCGCTGGATTCCTATTACCGGCAGGGGTTCGACCTGATCAATTCCAAGGAGGCTCAGGCTGCGTTTGATATTGATCGTGAGGACGACAAAACGCGCGATGCCTACGGTCGCAACGCGTTTGGCCAGCGATGTTTGTTGGCGCGGCGGCTGGTCGAAGGTGGCGTACCGTTTATCACGGTGTACGACGGCGGTTGGGATAGCCATGCCAATCTGTTTGGTTCATTGGCGACCCGGTTGCCCCAATGGGATGCAACGGTCGCAACCTTGATCAGCGATCTGGACGACCGCGGCATGCTGGATTCCACGTTGGTGATTGCCTTGGGCGAATTTGGCCGAACCCCCAAGATCTCGACGCTGGCTGGCCAGTCCAAAGCAGGCCGCGACCATTGGGCGAATGCCATGTCGGTCTTAATGGCCGGCGGCAAGATCCCCGGCGGAACGGTCGTCGGCACGACCGATCGCACGGGGCATTCGGCCGTTGAACGTGTGCTGTCGCCTGAGAACTTTGTCTCGACGGTCTATTCCAAGTTGGGCATCGACCCGAATAAGATACTCTACACGCCGCAGGGGCGACCGACCCATCTGGTGAGCGATCCCACACCGATTCGCGAGCTCGTCTGATCGCGACGGTTCTTGGCGCCGACGTCGAGTGAAGTTGAGCGTTGCCCGCTTGATTGGATACCCCGTTTCGAAGTGTGATGGTTCGCGGCGACGTGGCAGCGAGTCATCGCCTGACTGGCAGTCGAGGTACCTTCCTGGCGCGCCTGCTGCGATGGAAACTGCCGACATGCAAGAAAACGTCAGGTCCGGAGATGAGATATGAAACGCCTTGTGCTGTTGACCGCCGTCGTCGTGCTCGGTTGCGGTCCGAAAGTGAATCCCGTCGCGGACGTCACGGTCGAATCCAGCGGTGTGAAGATTACCGACACCGAGATCGCAACGCAGCCCGACTCGGACTGGGCGACGTGGCGCGGGCCAGCAGGCAACGGCATCGCACCTGATCAGCCGCTCATCACGACTTGGAGCAACGACCAACACGTGACCTGGAAGACCAACATTCCAGGGCGCGGTCACGGCTCACCCATTGTCTGCGGCGATCAGATTTTTCTTGCCACCGCAGACAACTCCGCCCAAACGCAATCGGTTGTGGCGTTCAGTCGCGACAATGGCAAACTGCAATGGCAAACCACGGTTTCCCAAGGCGGTTTCCCCGGCTCGTCGCAGATGCATGGCAAAAGCAGCCATGCCAACGGAACACTCGCGTGCGACGGAAACCGTTTGTACGGCGCATTCCTGGCACACGACGAAGTGACCGCCTTTGCCCTGGACCTGCAGGGCGACGAGATTTGGAAGCAGACCGTATCCAGTTTCAATTCAAAGTTTGGCTATGCCCCTTCCCCCGCGCTCTACAAGTCGACGGTAATTTTTGCCGCCGACAATCGGGGTGGCGGTTGTCTTGCGGCCCTTGATCGGGCATCGGGAAAAATCGCCTGGCGAAAATCGCGGCCTGCAGTTTCAACGTACTCGTCACCCGTTGTGGCCAATGTCGCCGGACGCGACCAATTGCTCATTAGCGGCTGCAACGCCTTGAGCAGCTATGACCCGCACACCGGGAAGGAGATCTGGAGTTGTGCCGGCACGGCAGAAGCCACCTGCGGCACGGTCGTCTGGAACGAGCGGCACGTTTTTGCCAGTGGCGGATATCCGGAATCCGAGACCCTCTGCGTGCTCGCGGACGGGTCAAGCAAGAAAGCCTGGAGCGGTTCATTCAAGGCCTACGAACCGTCGATGGTCATCGCGGGCGATTTTCTGTACGTCGTCACGGACAAGGGAATCGCACACTGCGTGGAGGCCGCGACGGGGAAAATGCAGTGGAAGCAACGCTTGAACGGATCGTTCAGCGGATCACCCGTCGTTTGCAATGGCTTGATCTACGTGACCAACGACCGGGGCACAACCTACGTGATCGAGGCATCGCCGAAGGCTTGCAAGGTGGTCGCCGAAAATCAACTGGGCAATGATACATACGCAAGTCCGGCGATCAGCGACGGGCAACTGTTCCTCCGGGTCGGCACGCCTGGCCAGGGCGCGCGCCAAGAAATGCTGTATTGCCTTGGAGCGCCACCTGCCGCGACGTGAGGCTGGGTCGTCAGCAAGTCAAGCCGATTGTCCGCCAGTTGCACCGCGGCTACCACGCAGACCTGCCAATTCCCGCTTCACTTGAATTCGGCAAACCGGCGCTTGGCGTCTTCTCTGATGAAACTCAGTTGCGATTGGCTGATATCAAGAAACTGCGCGTAGCGGATGATGACTTGCTTTTCCGTTGGGTCCAGGCTGCCGTCGCAGTATCCGACAAACAGCATGTCTTCCAGATTGCGAACCTGGTCCGACCACCTCAACTCTAGCCGGATTGGCATGCCGTCCTCGCCCGCCCGAGCAATCCCCTGTTTTCGCTCAAGATACCCGGCACCAATCTCCCGGGCGATGGCTTCGAACATGCGCTCTTCCTGGCGATCAACGACACCGTCGGCGGCCACCACCGCATAAACATTCGCAAGGTAATCGACAGTCTCTTCTCACTTCAT
>JAUIHJ010000617.1 GCA_030432015.1 bacterium | reverse complement strand
CGGGATCAGCACTACGTGATCCGCGACGGTGAAGTCGTGATCGTCGACGAAAACACCGGTCGCCTGGCCGAAGGCCGCAAGTGGCGAGACGGGATCCATCAAGCCGTCGAAGCCCGCGAAGGACTGGAAGTCAGCGTCGCGACCGGCGAGGCGGCGCGGGTGACGGTCCAGGATTTTTTTCGTCAATACGACCGCCTGGCGGGAATGACCGGCACCGCCTGGCCATCACGACGCGAGCTGAAGCGGATTTATGATTTGCGAGTTCACGTCATTCCAACCAACAGGCCGAGCCAGCGTCAGCGACTTCCCGATCGCGTGCTGGGGACGGCGGAGGCAAAATGGCATGCCGTCGTGCATGAGGTGCTTGCCATGCACGAACTCGGCAGACCCGTGCTCGTCGGGACCCGCTCGATTGAGAATTCGGAGACGCTCGCGGCGCGACTCACCGAAGCCGGCATCGAACACGAAGTCCTCAACGCCAATCGCCACGCCGCGGAGGCCGACATCGTCGCCCAGGCGGGCCAGCGCGGCAAGGTGATCGTGGCCACGAATATGGCGGGACGCGGAACCGATATCAAGCTGAACCCGGACGTCGAAAAACTCGGCGGACTGCACGTGATTTGCACCGAATTACACGACTCGGCACGCATCGACCGACAATTGGTCGGTCGTTGCGCAAGGCAAGGCGACCGTGGATCGTACCGACAGTTTATGGCCCTCGACGATCAACTCCTCGCCGCGGCCTACGGACCAGCCGTCGCCGACCGCCTCCGGCAACGGGGGCACGCGTCCGGCGGTTCCCTCGCACGATTCGCAGCGAAGCTGCGGCGAGCTCAACAACGGATCGAACGGGAACAGTATCGCGGGCGCCGCCTGTTGCTGTACCATGAAAAGCACCGTCGCCGAGTGCAAGACGAGATGGGACAAGACCCGTATCTCGACGCCACCATGTAGCCGGCCAGCGAATGACGACATTTGAACACGCCATGATAGGCATCAATGGTGCGATGGCCGCAGGCCTTCAGCGACGGCACGGCTGGAAGATCGTCGCCCTGGCCGGTGTCGCGGCGATCTCCCCTGACTGGGACGGGCTGACGATCCTGGCGGGCATGTCGACATTCAATCATGCCCATCGCGTCTGGGGACACAACTTCCTGGTGACGGTGCTCCTGAGTGCATGCTGCGCCGCGTTGGATTATCGCTTCGACCTGACGACGCGAGCCACACGGTTCGCCTTACGTGTTATCAAGCCCGCGCAGCCACTGCCGACTCTGCGCACCGCCCCCGAACGTCAATTCAACGGTTGGCTGCTGTGGCCAATCGTCGGTGTGCTGGCCGCACTGAGCCACCTGCCGGCCGATCTGGTCTATTCCGGAGGATACGGTCTGCCCGACTGGGAACTGAAGCTGCTCTGGCCGTTTTCGAACCAAGGATTCGTGTACCCGATGATTCCCTGGGGCGACCCGGGAGTAACCCTGATCTTCGTCGCCGGCATGTTCGCGGTGGTGCGGTGGCCCCAGCGGATCCAGGGTCTGGCCGGTATCAGCCTCGCGCTGATGATCGCCTATGTCGTGATCCGGGGAACGACGCGATAGCTCGCGATCGTTAGCTGAACGAAGCCCAACCGTGGTCCAAGGCGTTGCCGTCCAACCGCTTCCCGGCCCAACCACTGCATAACATGCCCGGCGGAACAATCGGGTGCTGAGCAGTCAGTCAGGCAGCCCGGCGACGCGCGGCGTGCTGGCCCTGCGTCTCCCGGCCATCCCAAACCGCCAGATCAGACTCCTCGCGTTTGAGCTGCAGGGCAACCTCACGATCTGCGAACCAAGGCGCGAAGTAGACCGTCGCAACAACTCCACACAAGATCGCGGCGCCATGTGCGGTTGCCCAATGCGGCCAAAGAATTGCCAAGGCCACGGCGGCGCAAGCGGCGACGCACCCCACGATGAGCAACCAACGCTCGCCTACGCCACGAACGTGCGAGTGGTATTCGCCGCTGTGCGGCTCGATCAGCTTGTGAGGTCCGAACGCGGATCGGTTGTTACGCGGCGAAACTCGCTGATGCCCTAACATTCCCATCCCATTGCTCCTGGTTACGAGGTGGTGAATCGTCTTCGGAACTGGGATGCAGGTCAATGCGAATGTTTGCCGGGAAAGGGCCAGCCAGGGCCGTTCCTCGATCGACATACGGCTTGCCCGACGGCCCCCGCGCGTCACGTGGCGCGCGCATCCCGGTTGAGCGTACCTGCTGAATCCCCTACAATTCGCCGCTTTGACCTACCAAACACCGGAGACAGAGGAACATGGAACGTACGCTTGTGCTGCTGAAACCCGACTGCGTCCAACGGCGGCTGATGGGACGAATCCTCTCGCGATTCGAGGAAAAAGGATTCAATGTCATTGCCATGAAGATGATGCAGGTCACGCCCGACTTGGCCAAGCAGCACTACGCCGAACATGTTGAGAAACCGTTCTACCCTGGTCTGGAAGAATTCATCACCGGAGCCCCCGTGCTGGCGATGGTCCTGGAAGGGCTGGACGTCATTCAGGTGGTACGCGATATGCTCGGTGCAACCAGCGGCCTGAAAGCGGCCGCCGGGACGATTCGTGGCGACTTCAGCAGCAGCCGGCAAATGAACCTGGTGCACGCGTCCGACGGGCCCGACGCGGCAGCCCGCGAAACGGACCTCTATTTCTCGCCGGACGAAATCTGCAGCTATGAACCCACCCTCACCCCGTGGATGAAAGCCGGCGACGAATAAGCACGGTTCGGGTGCAATCGGCTCCGGCCATTTCGATGCGTTCGTCGCCTGGCATCGGCCAGACGCCGGAACGACTTTTCCGCGCAGCTGCCATCGCCAGACGGTGGATCGCATGGCCCTCCAGTCGAGCGTCGGTGGCTACGTGCGAAATGTCGAAATTCGTCGCGCGTCGCGCCTCAGCCCGCAACGACCAGCTTTCCGGCGGTGGTTTCGCTGCGCAACTGGTCGATCATCAATCGCGTGGCAGCCTCCACCGCGCCCTGCCACTGGGCGTCGCCGTAGGCGTCTTTGAATTCAGGCCGCGCGTGGGCAAAGATGATCGCGCGCGAACTATTGACAATCGCCCCCTGCCCTTGTTCGTCAAAGGCGGCCGCAACGTCCTGTGCCGTGCCGCCCTGGGACCCGAAGCCAGGCACCAGAATCCACGTGTGTGACATCACTTGGCGAAGCTCGACCAGTTGTTCCGGATAGGTCGCGCCCGCCACCGCTCCAATGGCCCCATAACCGTGCGTCCCCAACGACTCGACCGCTCGGGCGTCGACATAATTTGCCACGTGACGATACAGGGGGCTGCCGTCGGCCACCAGATCCTGAAACAAGCCGCCGCCCGGATTTGAAGTCTTGACCAGAACGAAGACCCCCCCGCCCCGCTGCTTGGCCACATCAATAAATGGCACGAGGCTGTCGTCTCCCAGGTAGGGGCTCACCGTCAGCGCGTCGGCCCCCCAGACGCTTGACGCCCCCAAGTACGCGTCGGCATACGCGGCGGCGGTCGAGCCAATGTCGTTCCGCTTGCCGTCCATGATCACCAGCAAGCCACGTGATTTCGCGTGGTTGACCGTCTCCGCCAGCGATTGCATCCCGGCCGGCCCCAACTGCTCAAAGAAGGCCGCTTGCGGTTTCACTGCCGGCACCAAAGGAGCCACGACATCGATCACTTCGCAGCAGAACCGAGTGAACGCGCCGGCCACGGCGGACGGATCGCGTGGATCAATATCGCGTTGGAGCGGAGCCGGCAAGCTTGCCAGGCGCGGGTCCAACCCGACAAGCACCGGCGTTCCGGTCCGGGCCACGGCGTTAAAGAGGTCATCGCCAAAATGTGCCATCGTATTTCCTGTGGTTGGTCGCACCCGCGTCACGGCGTTTTCACACCCGTTTCCGGTGGGAACATACCCATCACGCGTTGCGAAAAATCGATATTGGACCCGGTCAAGATTCCGGAATCATCGCTGAGCAAATAGGTGCAGAGCCGCGCGACATCGTCCGGTTTGAGCAACCTGCCGAAGGGGGACTGCTGTTCGGCTTTTTCCAACCAGTCTGCGGGGCTGCCCTGCTGAGCCTGCACGACGTGTTCGTTGGGCGTGTCCGTCCAGCCAAGATTGATGCCGTTGACGCGAATCCGATCACGCCGCAACCCGTTGGCGGTGTTCTTGGTCAACGTCGACAGCGCGCCTTTGGTAGCACTGTACGAGACGAGAATGTCCATGCCGCAATACGCCGCGACCGAAAGGATATTGACGATCGAGCCGGCGATTTTCTCGCGCCGCATGATCCTGGCGCAGGCTTGGGTCAGCAGAAACGGAGCTCGCACGTTGACCGCGAATTGATAATCCCAAAATTCGGGGGTGGTCTCGTCGAGCGTCCCGCGGTTGGTGTCGGCGGCGGCGTTGACCAGTCCGTCGACGCGCCCAAAGACCTCGTCGCAGCGTTGCATGATCCGCTGGCAGTCCGCCACGATCGCCAGGTCCGCGGGCACATAGAGCCCCCGCGTACCCCGCTGCTCGAGCGCCGCGGCAACAGCACTCCCCAGGTTTTCTTGCCGCCCACAGACGACGACTCCGGCGGCTCCTTCGTCCGCGGCGTGCAGGGCGACCGCTTCGCCAACCCCTTGAGTGCTGCCCGTGACGACAATAACTTTTCCTGCAAGTCTCGACATCTGGAATATTTTCTGGACCACCACCAACATCAGGCCGGTGGAATTGGCCGTGGCAATCGTGGAACGAAGTGCAGCGCGAGGCGATGGACGACGCCAAGGGCGCTACAAGAAACGACAAGCTACCGCGGCTGCCCATTCTAGCCGTTTGACGATTCTCGTCCACGAGGCAGTTGCATGCCGCAGGGAGGGGGCGTCGAGTCTATCCAATGTCGACCCGTTCCGCCCGTTGATCAATTCTGCAACTTGTGCGATATTGGCTCCAGCATGCCAACGGCGTCCATCGTCAGTTTGGTATCGACGGGCTGTAGCGCAGTCTGGTTAGCGCGTTTGACTGGGGGTCAAAAGGTCGGAGGTTCGAATCCTCTCAGCCCGACTACGGTAAACCCTAGCTTGGAAACGAGTTAGGGTTTTTCTGCTTCTTGGTAAATCCGATCAAA
>JAUIHJ010000003.1 GCA_030432015.1 bacterium | reverse complement strand
ATCGACGAGGATGGCGCAACGTGCCACTACTGTGGAAAGGACTGCGGGGACGAACCGACCGTCGACCACGTCATACCGGTCGAGCATGGGGGAACCGCTGAGCGGTCCAACCTCGTTGTTGCGTGCCGACCGTGCAACAGCAGGAAAGGGGCATCGATGCCATGTTGAGAATCCGCGACTGGTCGAAGACGTTCGAGAATGCCGAGAGCCGGAAGCTCGTCAACCTTCGATGGTTCAACTGCCCGGCTGGAATCGACAGCAACGGATACATCGAATTGATGAGCTATGGGGAGGCCGGTTTGCTGGCCTTCGGCGTCTTCCAGGCGATCTGCCAGTGGTCCGCCACTCGTCGCCCAGAGACCCGCGGGCGGCTCGTTCGCAATGACGGCTCGCCGCTCAACGAAAGACAGCTCGCAACCCACTTGCGGATAGACATCTCCCACCTATCCCCCGCGCTGGAATTGCTCAAATCCCCGGCAATTCAATGGATTCTGGATGAAAGCGACGACGCGCCCACCACCGATCTCCCACCAATCTCCCACTCGTCCCCGCCTATAAAGGAGGAAAGGAACCACAAAGGAGGGGAGGGGAGGGGAGAGGACATCCCCCGCGCGCGCCCCACCGATGTCAAGATTCCCGAATGCCTGGACGATCCCGGCTTTCTCGAGTGCTGGCACCGCTTCGTGGCCTACTATCGCGAAGCCCCAGAAAACCACAGCGGCCGCGCGATGCCGTTCCAGACCCAGACAAGCAACCTCATGGAGCTGTCCCGCCGATTCGCCGACGGCGGCCTCGACCGGTGCATCGCGGACCTCGAGCTATCGATCCGCGTCAGCAAGGTTGGCAACCTCCAGGACTCGACCAAGTGCCACGACAACGGCCACGTCAACGGCAAGAAAAAAAGCGAATACGAGATTTGACCAGCTTCCCCGGAAAGGATCCAAATCATGCTTAGTGACACCGCGGTGTTTTTCGCACGGCTAAGGCCGCTCAGAGATATCTTATGCGGCGATGAACACAATCGCTTGGCGCGCATCGACTACGACGATGACGAGCAACTGGCCAGCCAACAAATCGACCTGCTGACGTTCTGGCGGTCGAATCAACACCACTGGGCGCGATTCCATAAGTGCGAGTCAAACGGGCACATATACGCGGTGGATTCGGAATCGGATGCAGTCGTGGTTGTCTCGCCTGAGTGGCTGATTGACCCCGTGTTCGCCGGCATGCCGCTACCGGAAAGGAGCCCCCACGATGCCAAGTAAACCCATGACCTGCCCACGATGCGGCAACCCGAAAGCCAAGCCGAACTCCCGGACCACGCTCCATTGCCGTAAATGTGGCGGCACGGTGCCCCAGATCGACCAGGACGACGGGTCGGACTACTATGGCAACGATCCCCTGCAAAACCTGATCGACCGCGAGAACGGCGTCGAGGAGGCCGGGCGCGTGATGCCTGACCGGGTCGGGACGCTGCGCGGCGGGAGGGGGTGAGACCGTGAACCACTCGGAATTCCTGATCTGGAAAGCCCGGTACAATGCCGCGTTCCCGTCGGTCGGCAAGTGGCTCGGCAAGCTCGGCGACGAACTCAAGGCGGCCCAGCTCGACAAGTGGGAGGGTCTTTTGCGTGGTGTCTCGCTGGCCGATGCCACCCAGGTCATCGCGAGGATGACCGAGGGCGTGATCGACCGCGTTGGCCCGTTCGACAGCGATCAGGAGGACACCGGGTTGATTGTCCGCAATGCCGCCCGCGACATCGAGCGGGACCGGGCCGAGGCTGCGTACGAACGGGAGGCGATCCAGTGCGACGGCGCCCCAATTCCGATGTCGGGCGGCTGTTCGACCGTGGGGCTCTATCGCCGGATCCTGGACCTGCGAGAATCCGGGGCCGATGACGCGACGATCAAGGCGGTGCTGGCGGAAGAGGTCGGCGGCCATCCCGGCGACGGCGTGCCATCACGGCGGGTGCGTTGCGAACTGTGCGAGGACTCGGGCTTCGTGCAGGTCTGGGCGCCGTCCACAATTGCCAGGATCAAGGCGAAAGCCCCGGTTGAGCGTAAGCACCGGCGAACGGTGACGACCGCCTGTAGCTGCGAGTTTGGGGACAAGCGGTGTCGCACTGACGGTGCCACGCCGAACGCTGGGCGTGGGGCACCAAGGCCGAAGCTGATCCCCGACGGCGTCCGCTACGACCCGCGCCGGTATTGCCTGGTCCGCGGCGGCGATACCGGGGACGATGCGTTCCGCGAGCTGGAAAGCTGGTGCGCGGCCTTCTTTGAGTCGCTGGCGGACGAACGTGTGAAGCAATTGGAAGCCGCAGACCGCGGCCTATTCTGAACGGAACCCCCCCCATGAGAAAGCCAAAATACGCCGACGAGGTTCTGGTCGAGCGAATCCTGGCCTCCTTCCGCCAAGTGCGGCCGGACAAGTGGGTCGCGGCAACAGCCGCCGACTGGCAACACGTCATTAGGATCGAGTCGGCCGACGAAAACGGCAATGTGCAGTGCGTCTCCTGCGGTCGCGTGGTCCCGTACAAGCAGGCGAACGGCGGCCACTGGATCGGTCGCGGACGATGGGCGACCATCTTCGAACCGTTCAACATCCATCCGCAGTGCGTCCAATGCAACCGCCACGACGGCGACGGAACGGCGAAGATCAACTACACGCTCTGGATGGTGGACAGCTACGGGCTGTCGTTGTGCGAAGAACTGCTGGAACTGGCGAAGGCACCACGGCCCTCGTGGACGATGGAGGAATTGGCGTGGCGGAAGCTCGGCTACCAGAAGCGGATCAAGGAAGCAGAGGCACGGCTGCGAGGCGAACTTGCCAGCCGAACCGCGACGTGATACGATTCCCACTGCTCAGCATGGCTTCACGCCAGCTCGGCTCTTTTCCGGGCCACCGGCCGGTGCTTGTCACCGGCCGGATGGTTTTGGGAAAGCAACTAACCTCCCCGGAAAGGAGCTTCTACGATGGCTGAGACGACAGCTATTCAATGGTGCAACCACACGTTCAATCCGTGGCGCGGCTGCCAGAAAGTGAATGCGGGCTGCCTGAACTGCTACGCCGAAAAGGACCGCTCCGTGATGATTCATGGCATCAAGTGGGGCACCGAGTCGCAGGGCGGAACGCGTGTCCGGCTGTCCGATGCGGGATGGAAGAAGCCGCTTGCATGGGACCGTGATGCGCTGTTGACGTCCGGTGATGGCCCGATGTTCGGTTGCATTCCGCGTCCCCGCGTGTTCTGTGCGTCGCTGGCTGACGTGTTCGAGGACTGGCAGGGGCCGATTCTGGATCATCACGGAGACCAATTGTGCATTATCCACGGCGACGGCACGGCGGGCGGTCATGAGGGCTATCAGTACACGAAGGCGGAAGGGCGTAAGTCGTATGTATGCCGCGCCACAATGGACGATCTTCGCGCCGATCTATTCCGCCTGATCGACGCCACGCCGAACCTTGACTGGATACTGCTGACGAAGCGGCCGGAGAATATTTGGCGGATGATAACGTCGGTTAATTGGTACCGATGGCCGGTTGATGTGCTCTGGCTTGGCGCGTCCGCATCCGACCAAGAGACGGCGGACGCGGCGATACCCGAACTGCTCAAGTGTCGAAACTTGGCGAGCAAGCTATTCCTGAGCCTGGAGCCGCTGACGGGGCCGGTTGATCTATCCCCGTGGTTGACCGGCAACTCGTACGAGCAATGGGCGAATGGCGGCGGGGGCCGCGAATGCCCGCATGGGATCACGTGTGGGATTTTGTGTCGAGAATGCCAAAAGCTCGACCTCGTCATCGTCGGCGGCGAAAGCGGACCCAACGCAAGGCCGTGCAACATCGAGTGGATCCGCTCAATCGTCCAGCAGTGCAAGGCGGCGTCGGTGCCAGTGTTTGTCAAGCAACTCGGGGCTGTTGCTGTTGGAGAAACTCGGTGCTCGCGATGCGGAAGATCAGATGGCGGATGGTCAGCATTGCAGTGCGCGGATGGGCAAGTGAGGTGCCCGAACTGCCCGGGAGTGATGTCGGACAAATGGAATACGAATCACCCCAAGGGCGGCGACCCGTCCGAGTGGAGTGAAGATTTGCGAGTAAGGGAGATGCCGACGTGACCAGCACACCCACCCACGGCAAGCCCTGCCGCTGCGGAAGCGGCAAGCGGACCAGGGACGCGCTCTGCCGCGACTGCTTCACCCGCCTGTCCGCAGCCCAGCAGCGAGCCCTGTACGACAAGCGAACCCGCGAGGCCGCCTATCGGGCGGCCTGCGAAACACTCGACAAGGAGACGCCAAGCGGAGGCAAGTGAAATACCTGAGAAGGGCCCTATCCGGCGTGTGTCGCCGGTCCTTGGGTTTGGCGAGCGGTAGAGCCGGAGGAGCACCGCCGTTGTATGCCGAAAGCTCCGGTAAGGATGGGCCCGATTGCGAGAGGCGGGGGCCCGGGAGCGGTAGAAAGCCGCCCCGGGTTGCCCGCCGTTTGTTATCGCACTTGCCAAGCCGCCCCGTAAACGGCACAATTCCCAAAGTAGGACAGCGGCCGGAGCCCCAAGAGGACGCTGACCACAGGCCGTGCAACCAGGGGTAGGGGTCGAACGTGGACGCCACCGACAAGATCACGTCTGCCGTCGAACGCATGGCGATCAAGCAGCGATGGCCGATCAGCGACGAGGCCCGCCGCGCCATCGCCAGCAACCAGATCCTCATCGCCAGCCGTGTCGCGCGAGAAGGCGAGGAACGGCCAACCCGCCGAGAGTCAACCGCCGCGGCCCGAGTTCTGGCCACGCTGGACGGGCTGAACCTCCAGGAAGAGCAGGGCGGACAAGATGGGGCACTGTTCGGCGAGGTCGCTGCGGGTGTTGCCGCTATCGGTTCGATCCAGGAGATCTTGAATGCCCTCGACAGCCAGCCCGATTTCGCCCGACGTGCTCAAGGGGTTGTATTCGCTGGCAACACCGGGGACGCTGGCAAGCTCGATAGCCCAGCACCGCGCAAAGCCCCGCGGAAGCCTCGGAAGAAGAAGCGACCTTGAGTGGGTGCCCGCCCCGCACCTCGAGCTGATCGACCGCCGCATTCGGTCAACCGTCCTACAGGACGCCACGTCAAGCCGCGTGCTCCTGATCGACGCCCCGCCAAGACACGGCAAGTCCGAGCTGATAAGCAAGTGGACGCCGTCCTGGGTCCACTTCCGCTGGCCGTGGAAGCATGTCGTTGTCACCGGGTACGCCGATAGCGTGGCCCGTCGTTGGGGAAGGCGATGCCGGGCGATTCTCAAGGAGTTCGGCGGCCCGCTGGGCGTCGAGATCAGCCGCGACTCAGCAGCGGCGAACGATTGGGAGGTTGCGCACCACGGCGGGACGATGCGCACTGCGGGGGCGGGCGGTCAGATTCTCGGCTTCGGTGCGGACGTGCTGGTGATCGACGATTACCTCAAGAACCCCGAGGAGGCATTGTCCGAGGGCATCCGTCAAAAGCTCTGGGAATGGTGGCAAGGGTCGGTCTGGAATCGCCTTGAGCCAGGCGGATGCGTGATCGTGACCGCACAACGCTGGCACCAAGACGATCTGGCCGGGCGGATGCTCAAACACGCCGAGCAGAACGCCGACTTCACGGTTGAGCACATATCGTTGCCCGCACTGGCCCGCGCCGGCGACGTGCTGGGCCGCGAGGAAGGTGAGGCCCTCTGGCCATGGCGATATGACCGCAAGGCGCTGCTCGCCATCGAGGCCGGGCTGGAGGCTTATTGGTGGCAAGCCCAATACCAGCAGCACCCAGGCACGCACGGCGCCAGCGAGTGGGAGCCGAGCTACTTTGACGACATTTGGGCCGACGAGATCGCTTGGCCGGACGCGTTCGAATCGTCGGTGATTTGGGTGGACCCATCGAAGGGCGGGACCAAGGGCGATTACATCGCGGTGGTGTTCCTGGGGTTGTCCGGCGGCCGGTACTGGATCGATTCGCTGATGCTCAAGACCGCGATCAGCGAGACGTGCGAAGCGATCTGCACGTTTGACGAGCTTCACGGCTTCGTCGAGAGAATCGGCGTCGAGGGCAACGCGATGCAAGATTTGGCGTTCGCCCCGCCGATCAACGCGGCCTACGTCGCCCGCCAGCTTCCGCCCCCTCCGCTGGCCACGATGACCAACTCCAAGAGCAAGGTCAAGCTGCGGATTCCCCGCCTCGGGCCGATGCTGCGCAACGGTCTGTTCCGCTTCCGCAAGCAGTCTCAGGGCAACGCGATCCTGGTTCAGCAGCTCCGCGATTTTCCGTTCACTCTTTACGACGACGGCCCGGACGGGCTAGAATCCGCCGTAAGGCTTCACCGGGCGCACCTGCGAAAGGCCGGCCTGGCGGACCCGACCGAAGTTATCACCACTTGAGGACCGTGCAATGAATCGCAGAACCTTTATCGGCGCGTTATGCTCAGCGGTGCCTGCCGTCGCGGTCATGGCCCGCGCCGTTCCGATCTTGCATTCGACGTTCTATCTCACGTTCAGGTCGCAGGCCGCGCGGTCCAGAAAGGTCGCGTCGGGGATCAGCCGCCCCAACTCACGCGCCACCTGTCCCGATTGGCCGAAGACAAGGATCATGCCTTGACCCCCAGACGCTCGCCCATCCCGAGTTTGTGATCCGCACGCACACTAACGGACGCGTGACCGTTACCCTCGACGGCAAGCGACTTCCGGTGACAGAGCGCGAATATGGGTGGCTGACATTCGGGCGCGTCGATAACGGTTGTCGCGTTCGGGCGGACAGTCCGCACGAGGTGACGGTCGATTGGATTGCATCAACACGGGTGGACCAACGTTTGTCACTGATCGCCCCGGAAAGGCTTTGCAATGGCTGAACAATTCTGTCCCGACTGCGGCGCGGGCACCGTCGGCAAGGCAGAGGGCGGCTACGGGGTCATCGTCAGAACGCCCCGCGGATACCCATTTGATGCCCCGTGCGAGACGTGCGAACGCCGATCTTCCGAGGCCCTGCAGAAGCTCGGTCGCGACGCGGCAGAGCATGGCGAGCGTCTGGCGTTCGCGGCGATGTTCGGCCATTCACTTGACAAACCGGAGACCGTGCAAAATGGCTGAACGAGGCCGCCGCCCACCATTGGCCCAACACATGGTCAACACGATCCGCCGATTGCGGACCCACGCGGGCATGTCGATTCGGCAAATCGTCCACGAGACCGGAATCAGCAAGCGGACTGTCGAGAAGTACACCGCGGACCTGCCGAACCCCAGCGAGCGGCTGGGGCGCCCGATGACGCTGGCCGAGCTTGCCAGGCTGGACGGGCAACCAATGCGGGACAGCAACCAGGAGCCGCGCGCGACGCCGCTGACCGAGTTCGACGACGACGATGATGACGGTCCCAGCGAGGCCGATCTGGCGGACGCGTGTTGCGCATGCGGCAGGACGCCCGATGGTGAGACATTCGCCAACTCTCGGGTGATTGCCGTGGGATTCGCGATCTGCCCCGGCTGTGCGGTCCGCGAGCGGGACAACCCCGAGTGGGCAGCGGGGATCAAGGCGGCACTGGCCGCGAAGCCGGAAGACTTGTCTGAGTTCGACGACGACCCGCTGGGAGAATGACCGTGGCCAAACAGACCCCGTACAAGGAAGGCCGCGCGGCGTGCAAGGCCAACAAATCCGCCGATGACTGCCCGCACGACAGTCGCAACGGGCACAGCCACCAGCGTCAGCGATGGTTCGACGGCTACTATGACCAGTTTTTCTTCGAGAAATACGGCGATCCATGGCCGAGCGAGTGAAGCGTAAAGCAGCCCCAGACGCCTCCGCCCGCGAGATGGTCGACATCGACTCGCTGACCCTCGACGCGCGGAACGTCATCAAGCACGAGGAGCCCGACATTGCGGCCACGGCTGCGAGCCTCGACGCCTACGGGCAGCAATCGCCCATCGTGATCGATCAGGCGGCGAACGTGCTCAAGGGCAACGGGACCGTGCTGGCGGCTAAGCGGCTGGGCTGGTCGGAAATCTGGGCGGTGCGGTCTGACCTGGAGGGAACCAAGGCGCGGGCCTACGCGATCGCGGACAACAAGACCGGCCGGAACGCGCCGTGGGATGACGCCAACCTCGGGCTGGAGCTTACCCAGATCCAGGCGGACAATGACGCGCTGCTGGCATCGCTTGGCGGGTTCGATCAGGCCGAGATCGACCGGTTGATTGCGGAGTCTCTGGCCGATGAGCCCAAGACGGCGGACCCCGACGAGGTGCCCGAGCCACCGAAGGGCGAACCGATCACGCAGGCGGGCGACTTGTGGACGCTTGGCGACCATCGGTTGCTGTGCGGCGATTCGACGGACGCGGCGAGCGTGGCGCGGCTGATGGATGGGGCGAAGATCAACGTGGCATTCACGAGCCCACCATATGCGAGCCAGCGAAAGTACGATGAGTCGAGCGGGTTCAAGCCGATCCCGCCTGACGAGTACGTTTCGTGGTGGGAGCCGATTCAGGCTAACGTGCGGGCCCACTTGGTGGACGACGGGTCATTCTTCGTGAACATCAAACCAGCCGTGGTTGACGGGCATCGTCTTTTGTATGTTAACGACTTGCTGTTGAGCCATTGCCGTGCTTGGTCATGGAGGTTCGTCGAAGAATATATCTGGACTCACGGAGGGACACCGGGAAGTCCGAGAGGGCGTTTCAAAAATCAATTTGAGCCTGTGTATCAGTTCTCAGTCAACGAACACAAATTCAGGCCAAATAACGTGATGTTTGAGTCGACGGGGCACTTTAAGAATGCTGGCAGGGGCAACGTTAGTGCATCTCAAGGTGCAGGAGGATCAACACTTGATGGCGTGCGTACAGCAACAGGAATGGTCTATCCTGGAAACAATATAAAGCTCGGGAAAAATCAAGAAGCGCTTGGGCATTCCGCAGCGTTCCCAGTCGGTCTTCCATCGTTCTTTATCCGCGCATTTTCGGACGAAGCAGACGTAATCTACGAACCCTTCAGCGGCAGCGGCACCACGATAATCGCAGCCGAGCAACTCACCCGGCGCGCGTACGCCTGCGAAATCAGCCCCCAATATTGCGACGTCGCCGCCCTCCGCTGGATGCGATTCACCGGCAAGCCCGCCCAACTCGGTCGCAAGAAGTGGACCGCTGAGACGTTCGAGGCCGAGCAAGCCAAGCGGGCGACAGCAGCGCTAGAACCCGCCGCAACTTGACAAATAACCCACCCAGCGGCGACGATGACGCGGACAGACCGCAACCGAGGGCCACCCCATGAGCACAGCCGCCGACCTCAAAGAGCAACGGGACGCCCTCCGCGAGCAGGTCGAGGTTGCCAGCCTGGAGCGTGAACTGGCCCAGCTCCAGGAGCAGACGCAAGCGATTGCCCTGATCAACTCCGTGGTGCTGCGAGAAGCCTGGGGCGAGCAGATCATCGACCGGCCCGGCCAATACAACCCATTCGGCAACGATACCCAGCGATCGGCCATCCTCGACCGGCGCGACGGGGACAATTACCCGTTCTGGGTCACCGAGGCCCAGCACCAGCAGATCACCGGCCTTGCCCGCTGGATTCACGGCAGCCAAGAGATTGCTATCTCCGCGATCGCCAACCTGATGCACTACGTGATCGGTGACGGCTTCGACATCCAGGCCGACCCAAAGGACAAGTTCGCCGATGACGCCGAGGCGCAGTCTTGGGCGATCGAGGCGCAGGACATCCTCGACCGCGTGCTCGACTCGTGGGAGTGGTGGGGCGACCTTGAGCAAGAGCTATTCACGCGGTCGCGCCGGGATGGGGAGTTCTTCATCGGCGTCGAACCGCGGTCATCGCGTGACGTGGGCTTGATCCTGCCGGACCCGCCGTGCATCACCGAGCCCGAGAACGCGGCCCGCCTTGAGGATCACCTGGGCATCGGCGAGTCGCTCAACTGGAAGTACGGAATCGCGACGCGCGACCGTGACACGTCGACGCCGCTCGGGTTCTTCTGCGATTGGGACGGCACCGGAACCGGCTGGGAGTTCTACGACAGCCGCCACATGGTCCACGCCAAGCTGAACGTCGACCGCCAGATTAAACGCGGGCTGTCGGACTTCTACGCCCCCAGCGGCACGCTGGAGAAGGGCGGCAAGCTGTTCAGCAACCTGATGCATGGTTCGGCAGTCCAGGCGGCGATTGCCTACGTCCGGGAGCATGCGCAGGGCACGACGGCCGACGACCTCGAGGAAATGGCTGCGGCACGATCCACGGCCACGGCGACCAGGCCAGCAGGCCCAGGAGGGCGAGCCCAGACGACGCGACAACGCAAGATCGAAGCCGGTCAGGTGGTCGACGTGACCGCGGGGCTGAAGTACACGCCGGGTCCACTTGGCGACGCCCAACGCGGCGCGGCGTTCATGGACATCGTCCAGGGTGCTATTCGCATCGTTGGCGCCCGCTTCCAGATGCCCGAGTACATGATCTCGGGCGACGCATCGAACGCCAACTACGCGTCAAGCCTCGTCTCGGAAGCCCCGTTCACGAAGTCGGCCGAGAACAAGCAGAATTATTACAAGCGGACGTACACGAAAATCATGTGGCTGATCTTGTCCGCCGCAGCCGAGAAAGGGGCCTTCGACGGCGCCCCCGTGCACGTCCTCAAACGCAAGCTAAAAGTGGCGGTCGAGGGGGCGCAGATTGCCAGCCGCGACCCGCAGATCGAGCACACGATTAACCAGGCCGAGTACGCGGCGGGCATCAGGTCGCGCCGCTCGTGGCAGATTGCGGCGAAGCTGGACCCGGACGAGCAGGACGCACAAATCAAGCAGGAGGGCGCCGCTAAGCCTAAGCCTGCGGAAAGCCAAGCCGAATGAAAACAAGCATTGCACTACTTGGGGCATCGTCTGTAGCGGTACTCGCGTCGGTGTGGGCGTGGTTTTCGGACGTTGATAGAACGACGTTTGAGGCTGCCGTGAGCCTTGCGTTGCTTGGTATCATGTCGCTTCTGGGGTGGATTGCTCGCCCAGATGTTCGGGCGTTGCTCGTAAAGCTAAACATCCCGGTTGGCGAACTGGAAGACACGGACGAGGTCAAAAAGCTGAAGTCGGTTGCAGCGGAGCAGGCTCGGCAGCTTAAATCGATTCACGACCAGCAATTCGCAGACCTGGTCGCCCAAGTTGAGAAGGTGGCCGCACGCATCGAGGCATTGGATTCGAGATTCGACAATCACATCAACGACCATGCCAACGGCAGTGTTTCGGGGCTAAACAGATAACCAGCCGGGGCAGGCATGGAATTGAAGCGTTATGAACCAGACAACGAAACGCCACCCAAAAAGGGATTCCGACCGTGGATAATTCGGGTCACGTCGCTGGCCGCCTTGGACCTTTTAGCTATTACCGCTTATTCCGCGTTGCCAACGATGCGGCCCTGGCTATCCTGGGCAATCCTATTGTGTGCGTTTGCGTGGTGGCTTCTGCGGTCTGGATCCACGCGACGGTGATCCGAGAAGCAATGCCAGCGGAGCAGAAGCGGCAAACCGTCCGAGCCGAACAGACGCCAATCGATCGGGCATGGCAATCAATCGCAGAGCTTCACGAACTTCGCATCCTTCAAGCAATCGAGAAACACGATGGCAAAGAAAGACAAAACGCGAGCGCATTTGCTCCCGAAGAGACTGGCGGATAAGGCTGTCGAGATGGTGACGGTCGCGGGAATGACCGTGCCCGATTGCCTAGCCGAGCAGCTAGCCGTGGACCTGCAGCAGATCATCGCAGATGCGGCACAGCAGACCGCCAACGACGAGCAGAGCATTCTGGGTGAGCTTCGATTACAGCTTGACGATTGCCTGATGGGTGGAACCGATGGAATGCCGGACACGCCAACCGAAGACCCGACAATGCCACCGGGGGCACCATGAACATCGCACAACGCCTCCATCAACTCGGATGGCTCCCGCAAGATACCTCATCGGACAACGACGTTGAGGCCCAGATGGACGTTCGTGATGCTGCGATTGCATACGCAGCGTTTCACAAAATCATGGCAGAGGACGTCGTCGGGCACCTAGAATCACGTTGCTGCATGGTGCCAGATCAGCTTGTCGTGGCTGAGTCGAACATCCCTCAGACCTGTCGATTTGAATACGGAATATTTATTGACCGCGACGAGTTCAGCGAACGATCTTTTGGCATGCCTCTCGATACGTTCGAGGCCACATTCGCTCGTGCCTGCGATCACTGGAACGAGCGAATAGGAATCAATCTACACCTGACGCGAGACTTTGCCGCAGCCAAGTGCGTCGTTGGATTCCAGTCGCTGGGCGGATCAACGCTGGCATGGTCGCACATCGCCAACAATTCATGCGCTGACGACAAGAGCCAGAAGTACGACCAGCCGCGAAACTGGACTGTCCAGCAGTTGTTTCTGACGATCATCCACGAGTTAGGGCACCTGCTTGGTTTGGGGCATGCAAGCAGCGGCATCATGAAGCCGATCATCGACGGGTCGCTGAGCGGGACGACAGACTACGATATATCGAGGGCGAGAGACTTGGGATACGGTCCTCCTCAACCGAGCGTGCCACCGACACCAGATCCGCCTACACCAGATCCAGAGCCACCGGCGCCGATCGACTACAATCGCCTAATCGCGGCGCTGAAGTCTGACGCCGGATTCATCGATCGCGTGACAGGCCCGCAAGGCGAACGCGGACGAGTTGGCGCCGATGGGCATCCAGGTCCGCAGGGCCCCAAAGGCGATCCTGGCGGCCTCGATCAGAATACCGTCGTAGCGATGCGGCACGCCAAGACCACACTCGAAAAAAACGCGGGGCTGTTCCGGTGGCCGTCAGCAGCGAGAGGTCTGATTGACGCGATCAACAAGGCGCTGAACGGTTGATTGTGTCGGCCGCGATGTTGCGATAGACTTCCCGCTCTCGATGATGTTCGATGTTCCCCTAACCAGCGAGGTTCACCCAATGAAGGCCCTTCTGATTCTGTTCGCCCTTCTCGCCCTGCCATTCGCCACGTTCGCGCCGCCCGTTGACGCCGCACCCCCGGCCAATGCCGCGGTCGCGCGGTGTCCGGCAACCTCCAGCGTGGCCAGCCGATTCGCAACGTGCTGCGTCTGGCGGCCCGTCCGTTTGCGGGTCGTGCATGCCGGTAACGCTCATCGTCGCGGCAATCGCCGCACCCTTCCAGAGCCTTCCAGGTCTTATCGCCTGGCGGGCTTTTTGTGCGCTATTTTGAAAGTAGGACACGCCAGCCCTATTCTTTTGGCCATGAGCCAAGCAGCAACCACGCCCGAAGTCGACCTCCGCGAGGACACATGGTCCGGCGAATGCCGCATCGACCGCGAGGCCGGCATCATTCGAGGCGTCCACATTCTCGGGCTCGAAGCTCCCGACAAGCAACGGCGCTATTCATCCGACGCGAGCCGCGGCGCCGTTGCGATGCTCGAAGGGGCAGAGGTCAACATCGATCATCCAGCCGATGCGGCCGCCTCCCGCGGCATGTCCGAGGGCTGGGGCTGGTTGCGAAACGTCACGTTCCGCGAAGGCTCCGGCAATTGGGGCGACCTCGAGTATCTCAAGAGCCACCCGCTGACCGAAATGGTCCTTGAGCGTGCCGAGCGCGACGGCGGCAAGCGGCTGGGCCTGTCGATCAACGCCCGCGGCACGCGCCGAGACGCTGAGAACGGATGGCACGTCGTCGAAGAAATCACCCGAGTACGTTCCGTTGACCTGGTGCGGAATCCCGCCACGGTTGCCGGCCTGCACGAATCCACCATCGAGGAGCCCGCCGAAATGGCAAAGCCCAAGCAGATCACCCGCAAAGCGTTCCTCGAGCCGCTCGCCGAGAAGTCCAAGCCCGCCAAGTGCCTGCTCGAGCTGCTGGAAATGGACGATCCGATGGCGGATCCCGAGGCGATGGTCGACGAGATGCCGACGATTAGCCCGGAAGAGCAGATCGACTACGCGTTTCAGGACATGATTATCGCGATCTTCAACGAGGGCGGCGACGATGCCGCGATCCTGGCGAAGATCAAGCAGCTTCTCAAGGCCCGCTCTGGCGTGGTCGATGCCGTTTCGGACGCACCGGCCGAGGACGCGCCCGCCGACGAAGAGGCCGCGATGGCGGAATCCAGGGTCGAGCGGCTTGAAATCGAGCTGCACGCCCGCGACCTGATCGAGGCCAAGGGCTTCACGATGTCGGACCTGAGCGACGCTCGCAAGCGACTGGTCAAGGCCGCCCCGAGCAAACAAGCCGCCGCGGACCTCGTCGAGAGCTTCGAGCTTGTCGAGCAGACCGCCGTCACCAAGCCCACGATCAAGACCAAGGGCGCGGCACGCAACGGCAGCAAGACCTACGACGAGATGCGTGAATCCGTCCGCGCCGAGAAGCCAAAGAGCCGCTTCCGCTTGCCGAGCTGATCGCCGCCCACCGCACAACCTAACGCCACGCGAACCACTCACAACGCCACGGAGCCGAACCGATGAAACTGCTTTCAATTCCCTCGATCGTCGATTTGGCACTGCTGACCGCCGTCTTGCTCGACGATTTTCGATACTACGTGACCGGCGACCTCTGGACCTCGACGCTCACCGACTCGGGTAGCGTCACCGTCGAGGACTCGGCCAACGGCGTCATTGCGATTACGCCCAGCGATGGCACCGTCGCGAATAACGACGAGGCCTATGTCTTCACGACCAAGGACAATTTCCTATTCGCGCCAAGCAAACCTCTGGACGTGACTAGTCTCGTTCAGTTCACCGAGGGAGCGACGGACGATGCCAACATCTTCGTTGGGTTCAGCTCGGCGGCGATCGCAAACACGCTAGTTGACGATGGGGCAGGACCTCCAGCCAACTACTCGGGCGCGTGCTTCTTCAAGGTCGACGGCGGCTTGAACTGGCACGTGGAATTCAGCAACGCGACCACCCAGGAAACCGTCGAGTTGACTGCCGCGAATTCGCTCGACGGCGTTGCGCACGTCGCCGGAACGGCATCGGCATTCCAGGCGCTTCGCATCGTCACACAACCGACAAGCTCGCAGAAGATGGACCTGATGTTTTTCATCGATGGGACTCTGGTCTACAAGATGAAGGATAAGGACATCACGAGCGCGGCGGCGATGAAATACGGATACGGAATCAAGAACGGTGCCGCTACGACCGTTGAGACGCTCCGCGTTGATCTTGTTACCGGCGGCCAGACGCGCTAACCAACTCACCGAACCAACAAGCCACAACCCACGAACCAGCAGGCTCCCAGGAGAATCGGAAATGTTCAACGCTCGCCAAGAAGTCCAGCTTCTGGAAGCCGCAACCAATGACGGCAACGCGGACCGCTATTGGGATGACCTTGCCCTCGCCATTGAGAAGGGCGAAATGGCTCCGCAGGACTTCCGCCTTGCAGACGTGTTCGACAACTTCGTCGAGGACGGCATGGAGATCCGAAACTCGTGGTCAATGCGGCGACGCGGAAGAACGTCCGACCAGGGCATCAATCTGGTGGAAGCCGGCGTCAGCACCGCCAACTTCGCGAACATCACGGGCCAAATCATCTACAGCCAAGTGCTGCAAGAGCTGGCTGACCCCGAGTTCGTGGCTTCGCGGTGTGCCCGCACGATTCCGACCGAATTCGACGGCGAGAAGATCCCTGGCGTGAGCGCCTTGGGTGACGACGCCGAAGCGATCAGCGAAGGGCACCCTTATCCGCTGGCCGGCGTGTCGGAGTACTGGATTGAGACCCCGGCGACCATCAAGCGGGGGCTCATCGTGCCGGTCACGAAGGAAGCGATCTTCTTCGACCGCACGAACCTGGTGTTGCAGCGTGCTCGCGACAATGCCCGCGTGATCCTCATTAACAAGGAGAAGCGCGTTCTGGACGTGGTGCTTGGCATCACAAGCGCTTACCGCCGCAACGGATCGGCGGCCATCGCAACCTACGGCGACAACAGCGGGACGCACGATTGGGATAACCTCAGTGCCTCGACGCCGCTGCAAGACTGGACGGACATTGAGGTCGCCGAACTGCTGTTCGACGCGATGACGAACCCCGAGACCGGCGAACCCGTGATGGTGACGCCTAACACGCTGATCGTACCGACGGCGTTGAAGCGTACCGCTCAGCGCATCCTGTCGGCCACCGAGTTGCGTCACACGACCAACACGAGCAACGTCACGCTGGGCGGCAATGTTCTGGCCGGCGATTACCAGACGGCCAACATCATCAGTAGCCGCTATGTCGGGCTGCGAACCGGATCGGCAACCACGTGGTTCATCGGCAACCCCATGGAAGCGTTCTGGTACATGGAAAACTGGCCTGCCCAAGTCGAGCAGGCCCCACGCAATTCCGAGATGGAATTCACCCACGACATCGTGGAACGATTCAAGATCAGCGAACGTGGCGCCATGGCAGTTGCCGAGCCGCGTCAAATGGTCAAGGCGACCGGGTAACGAGACGCTCTTTTCTTCGGGGTGTGACGACGGACGGGGCCGCTCGGGAGTCAAGACCCGAGCGGCTTTTTTACCAACTACATGAGGACCGTGAACGATGGCGAAAGCAACTACCAAGCAGCCGCAGACCAAGACGACCGCCAGCGATACCGCCGAGGCCGCCCCAGTCGCGACACAGGAGCCGCAAAAGGCCTCGACGCCCAAACACCCACCGATGCCGCCTAATCGATTGACACCCACCCAGGCCCTCGCGGCGGCAAAGGAAGCCGGGCCCGAGTTCTTCCAGAATGGGCGCGTCCGAGTCGGCAAGTGGCTGCGGGAGACTGGAACGCCCGCGCCATTGCGACTGTGCCGCGTCAACGGCCGGAGCAAGACGGGCGAACTGCCACCCCATGAGGTCTGGGCAGTGGACGAATCGGAGGCCATCGCGCAGGTTGTGCTGGCCCTCAATATCACCGACACCCGCGCGTGGAACTTCCGCGTCACCATCATCGAAGAGTAGGCCATGACCGTTGCGGACCTCAAGACACGCCGCACGGCCGTCGAGGCCAAGATCGCGGCGCTAGCGGATGATGGGCTCGACCTGCCGAACAGCGGCGGCGGCGGGGTCAACCCGGATTTCGTCGGGTACAAGAAGAGCCTCTACGACGAGTTGGACTTCCTGAACAGGCAGATCGCGCAGCGTTCGCCCGGCATCGTCAGCACCACCTATACCCCATGAGCGACCAATGGCGGGAGTCATCGACTACAGCGGCGCGTGGGCGTTTGTGGACGGCGTGGAGGTCGCGACCTACATCAACCAGGCCGGGACTACGATCACGGCAGATGCCAAGGTCAAGCGGACCGGGTTTAACGCCTCCGCGTTAAGCGGGTCAGGGATCTTCGACGTGCAGGCGGACGATCAGGCGTTCGCGATCTGGGCCGAGAACATGGACGGAAACGTGCCGAAGATCGGCGACTCGATCACGATCGGCTCGGAAGTGTGGAACATCGTGGCCATCCCGCCGGACCGCGGAGACGGGGCACAGTGGGCCGTGATTGGACGGAAAGAATAGATGACCAGTGTGCTGAAACTCCCGGAAATGCTCGACGAGATCAAGCGCGAACTGCGCACCGCTGATCTCTCGGACGCGTTCCGGGATTGCCAAACGATCATTGCCCGCGACATTGGTGGCCATTTCGAGCGCAGCGAAACGCCCGAGGGAGTCGCCTGGCTGCCGCGAAAGGACAACCTGCCCCATCCGCTGCTGATCTTGTCCGGCGCGACGCCGCGGGCGGCGACTGGCGGCGCGGGCTCGATCTTCGAGATGCAGGCCCGGTCGATGACCTACGGCGTAAGCTCTTCGATCGTGTACGCTGGGGCGCAGAACTTCGGAAGCACGAAACGCAACATTCCGCAGCGGGAGTTTCTCGGGCTGTCCGAGGTGGCGGTCGATGCCTGCGAGACGTTTATCGCGACCACAATTGACGGTTCCATTTAACCACGAACGGGAGCAGTAATATGGCAAACGCACAGGCAGACATCGCATTTTTGGCAGGGCAAGTTGTTGGAGCAATCGAGCATTTCAGTATTCTCGGGCCTGAGGGCACCCCCGAACAGAAGCAAACCTACAAAGAGCAAGTCGCCGATCGAGTGGACGAGATAATCGCCCATTTCTGGGCCGCTGCGGACGGCGGAGGATTGATCGCGAACGCCACCCAGGACGATACGCTTCCTGCGGCCGCTGCTCGCGTAGGGCTGGTAAAGATCCACTTCAAGGATCAGGTGCCAGCGAACAACAGCCAGTTCGCTTCTCGGTGCCTGCCTGCGATTACGCACCTTGCTCAATTGTTCGACGATTCGATTCCTGACGCACCCGCTGTCTAAGAGGTCGTGAGTTTTGGCCACCTATTACGTTGACGGCGATGTCGGAAACGACAGCAACGCGGGCACGTCCGAAGGGGCGGGCAACGCGTGGGCGACGCTTGGAAAGCTCTGCACCACGGCAACCAGCGGTGCGGATCGGGGCTACGTGAAAGCGTCGGCCCCGTACGCGTTGACCTCTACTCTCACGCCACCTACTGGACTGCGCATCGAAGGGTACATGACCACGCCCGGTGCTCGCGATGGGCGACCAACGATAACGAGTGCGACGAACAGCCTGACGCTATTCTCAATCGGAGCCATATTTGATGCGACGTTCGCACACCTGGAGCTGACGCACACGGCATCCACTCGCGGCAAGGGGTTCGCGGCGACAGGTGTCAGCGAAGGCGTGTGTATTGCCGATTGCGTGATCGACGGATGCTCGAATGGGATTAGTGGCGACTGGGTGGTTGATTTCCTGATGAATCAATTGCGCATCACGGACACAGAAATCAAGAATTGCACGGGCTACGGCGTTCGCAACTCTGGCAACTACACCCACCTCTGTGGCTGCAACCTCCACGACAACGCAACGGCAGGCGTCAATGGCGGGCAGTTCAATACAAACGCGGTATCGCTCACCCTTTCCCGGTGCCGCGTGTGGGCAAACGGTGCTGGTGTAACGATCACCCGAGATGCACGGCGGCATCTGAGGATCACAGACAGCGTGATCGCGAACAACACTGGCGACGGAGTTAGTTCGGTGTCATCGTCGACAAGCGTGTACTTCCGCAACGTCATCAATTACGGCAATGGCGGCTGGGGCGTCAACTTCACAGCCGCGCCTACGTTCGTCGGCGGCAACCGAAACAACGCCTACGGGGCGAACACCAGCGGAGCCCGTCAGAACCTCACAGCAGGAACCGACGACGTGACGCTAACGGCGGACCCGTTCACCGATGCGGCTGGCGGCGATTTCACGGTCAACACAACGGCTGGTGGTGGTGCTGCGGTTCGTTCTGCCGGAAGCCCAGTCAACACCGACATCGGAGTGTTTCAGCACGCGGCAGCATCGGGCACGATTGGAGATGTCACTCTGACGGCGGTCGATAAGGCCGATGGCACCGGGGCCACGGCGACGGTAGCGGACTCCGAGGGCGGCACGGTCACGATCTACGGGGCCACGTTCGACGGCGGGGTGACAGATCCAACGTGGACATCGGTGGCATCGCGCACCGGAGACGGGGTGGTCGACGTGCCCTTGGCTGAGGGCTATTGGTGGCTGTCGGCATTCGAGACGGGTGGCGGATCCTCCGGGCCACTTGCAGTAAACGTCACCGACGGGCTCGACGATCCTCACTATCTGGCGGTGGAGGCTATCGTCGCGAAGTGCCAAGCCCTCATTCTGACTGGCATCGATTCGGCCGACATCCTAGCCAAGAAGCTACCCCTCAACTTTGAAAGTAGGACAGAGGGCGTTTATGTTTGTCCCGTACCGGTGAGCCTTCGACCGATCGTAACCGAGCAAGACGAGTGGTCGTATGCCGCGCAAATCACCGTGTTTCGGAAATCGAACAGGGATTCTACCGAGAATATTGCAACGGTCATGAAGTGGCGGAAGCAACTAATGGACGCGTTCAACTTGTCCGACCTGCCAGCCGCAGCCTTCGTCAGTCATACACGCATCAGCGACAAGGCCGTCTTTGACCCCGCCAGCTTCGCCAAGAACTACGACGCGGGCGCGTTCATCGTCCTGCCGATTGCATTCGAGAACCGATAAGGACCCCCAGACATGGCAGCCACCCTTGGACACGCACGCGAAGTAGCATTTGGCGCGAGCGGCGGCGCTTCCACCCAGCAAATCCTGTGCAACTCCTGCACGCTCGGGAAGCGGGCCACGCACGTTGAGCCGGAAGAGATGCCGGGTTCGCGCTTCAAGCGGGCAGACTCGGTGGCCGAGGGAACCATCGGCGTCGATGGCACGGTGACGTGGAACCCGCGGGCCGACGAGCTGACTGACCTGCTGCCGTTCATCGTGGGCGGTGCCAAGACTGGCTCGGACCCGTACACCTACGACGAAGCCGAGACGCTCCCGACGATGGTATGGGACGTGAACAAGCACAGCGCGGCGGACGCGTTCCGCTACGATGCGTGCAAGGTCAATCGGGCCGTGTTCGCCAGCGACGCGCAAAGCCAGCTCCTTTCCTGCGCGTTGGACATCATCGGGTCAACCGACGAAGCCGACGGAACCACGATGCCGACGTTGACGCCCAGCGTGTTGCGCCCGTTGCTGCACCGGCAGATGGTGCTGACGCTCGGCGGAACAGCCTACAAGGTCGGACGGCTGGAGCTGGAGATCAACAACAATCTCAACACATCGCTCTACCTTAACGACCAGGTGCTCACCGAGATTCCCGAGGGCGTGGCCACGGTCATGCTGCGGCTGCAGCTGCTATGGGACGCGACCAATAAAACCGCGTTCTACGAGAAGGCCGTCGCGGGATTCACGGGCACGAACACGATCGTCTATACGCGTGGCACCAATATTCTGACGTTCACTCTTGGCGCATGTCAGCGACCAGAGGCGGGCACCCCGCTTGCCAGCCGAAACGATCCCGTGATGTGGGACGTCGAACTCGAGGTCCGCGAGGACATCGGCAACACGGTCGACGCCATCGCCCTCGGCCTTGCCCTTACCTAAGCGACTGCGGCGCGGGGTTGGACTTCTCCGCGTGACACGCTCACGACCAGCAGCAACCAGGAGCCGGACACATGGCGACCGAATCGAAGAAGACCAAGCAACAAGAGCGCGACGCCAAAGACACAGCCGAGCAGCTCAAGAAGAAAGCCAGGCTCGAAGCCGCAGCGAAGAAGCCCGCCACGTCCGCCAAGAGCGATGACAAGGCGAAATAGATCCAAGGCGGCTGGACGGCTCGTTCGCGTTCTGCACGGTCCGCGCCTCGATCTGACAGCCGCCAATACCCGACCGTGCCCGTACCGTGCAGCCACTTTCCACAAGGACCGTGCTCTATGTCTGATTCCGTCGAATTCCGCGCCGATCACAAGACTTCGAACCTCTTGTCCGAGGGCTTCGTCAAGGTCGGCAACATTGCCCCCGTCACGCTGCTGCACGAGGGGCTACTGTTCGAGTATCGCCCCATGCTCGGCGAGGAAGTCCTGGCCGTCGATGACGCTCAAGACCGACTCCGCGAACAGGGCGAACCGGAGAAGTCGCTGCACCTCGTGTGCGCCGCAATCGCCAAGCACATCGCCAAGTGGAGCGAAACCGGGCCTGTCTCGGTCGACACGGTCCGCCGCCTGCCGCTTCCGCTCATTCGCCGCGTTCACCGGATCATCGCACAGACGGAGCCCAGCGACCCCCAGGAGGGCGCGCCGATCGGAACCCACGATAGCGTGTCGCGCTTGGTCGACGATCTCACGCGAGAAGCCAAGGGTGTTGAAAGCGACGAAGAGGCCGACGCAAAAAACTAATCGCGGGGCTCGAGCTGGTCGTTTACCATCCTGGCGTGGCCTCGATCGACTGCCGGGACTGCCAGAGGAAGCTCTACGATCTCAAGACCGGGCAGCCGGTTACCTACATCGTGGGCCCCAACGACGAGCTGGGCTACGAAGATGGCCCCGACCACAAGCCGCAATGCCGCACCGGCGAGGGATGCCCCAAGGGATCGCCGGAGGAGGCCCATCGTCACGAGCTGAGCCGTCGCAACCGGCAGAAGCTCGCAACATACCGGGCGGTCAAGGTGCTCGGCATGGGCGTCGTGGACCCCTTTGTCGTCGATCAGACGTTTGCCGATACAATGGCGGTGATCGATCAGTTCATGACCACGCGCGAGCGGAACAAGCAAACGGACGCAATGGTCGACCTGTTTCTCCTGGCCTCGAGGGGCGCTAACCGATGACCGCACGCGACATAACATTCAGCATCAAGGCCGAATACCTCGACGAGTCGGACCGCGCTTTCGACGCACTCGAGAAGCGTGGCGCGGCGGCTCACAAGCGGTTGACGGACCAGGCCGTCGCCAGCGCGCGGGCTGCGGCGGATGCGATGCTGAAGGCGACCCAAGCAACGCCCAGAATCGCGCGGCCACTTGCCGGCGAAGCCAAGGCGGGGGCATCTGCGGGCGACGACCGAGCAGCAGCGAAGGCGTCCGCGGCCAAGATCGCGGCGGCCGAGCAGACGGCGGACGCCATCGACAAGCTGCGGGAGCAGGAGCTGCGGGACATCGGGAAGGAAGCCGAATACAACATCCGGCACGCCGAGAAGGTGGCGGCCTCAAAGGTGTCCTCGGCCAACCGGTCGGCGGCGGAAGAGACCAAGCTGCGAGAGCAGGCAATGAGGGACGCGGCAAAAGAGGCCGAGTACGACATAGCGCAACGGGAGAAAGCCTACGCGGCAGCCATCGCGGCAGCAAAGCGGGCTGCTGCGGCCGAGGAGAAGGAAGCCGAGCGACTCCACAAGCGGCACCGCCAGCGACAACGCTCGATTGCCCAACAGAACCGGAAGGCGGCGGCAGAACAGCTCAAGGAAGGCGAGGCCCACGCCAAGGCGATCGAGAAGGCCCTGGCGGCGGAAGCCAAGGCACGCGACGACCAGCAAAAGAAGATCCTGCGGGCCGAGAAGCGGGCATCCGACCAGCGACAGAAGGAACTCAAGACCGAGGTCGAGCACAACATCAGGATCCGTGCGCAAGAGGGCCGTCGACTGCAACGCATCGAGGCGATGTCGCTGGCTCGCGTGCAGCAGCTCAAGGACGCCCGCGGCGAGGCTCTGAGCGGGCTGACCGAATCGGTATCGAGGGCGGCTCGCGGGTTCGCGCAGCTCGGGATTCTGAGCGATGGCACCAGCGAACAGATCCTCCGAAATTGGATCAAGGTGCAAGCCGGGTTCGACGTGCTGGCGGGCGGCATCAATACTGTGATCCGCGTCAGCAAGGGCCTGCGGCTTCTGACCGAGATCTCCGAGACGGTGGCCACCGGCCAAGCGGCAGCGAACAAGGCGGCCCAGATGGGCATCACGGCGGCCAACGCTCAGTCGGCGGCCCTTGTCCAGGAGGCGGCGGCGGCTCAATCGGCGTCAGCGGCTCACCTGCAGCTTGCGGCAGCCAGGAGCAACCCCAACGGCGTCGGCGGCGTGATCGGCGGCGGGGACGGCGGCTCGGATGCGGTGGACAGCCTCGGGCGGGGTGCGGCGGCAACCGGCGGCGGGATGGCTGCTGGTGGATCCGCGATCGCGGTCGCGGGCGCTGCCATCGCGGCGGCTGCGGCAGTTGGTGCGGCGTTGTTGACGCTCAAGGACTCGATCCTCGGTGTGGCCGAGTCTGGCGTCCGGGGCGGCGTCAAGGTCGACTCATTCACGGACCGCATTGCGGTGGCGGAAGTCAAGGCGGCATCGTTCCTGGACAGCGCCGCGCAGTCGATCGGCGGCGTGGCTGGCGATGCGGGAACGGCATTCGCGTCGATCCTGCCATTTGGCGCCCAGATCAACGACACAATGCAATCGGTCGCCACCTACACGAAGACCACCGAGGCGGCGGAACGCGCCGAGCAACGCCTGATCGAAGCCAAGCGACGGAGCATCGAGCAGGAAGAACGAAACGCCCGCCAGGAGGAGACGCGGCGCAGTCTGCGGGTTGTCGGTGTGTCCGGCATTGAGGACCGCAACCGCCTGGCGCTCGCTGGGGCAAGCGGCGACAACCGAGCGGAGGTCGAGCAACAGAACATCGGGCGTCTCGCATCCGAGGCCCGGAACGAATTGACCGCGGCAGCCGAGCAAGCCAGGTTGATCGGCCACTTCGGGACTGACGAGGCCCGCATCCGTGCAGCGAAGCGACTCGCGGAAGCTCACGATACCGTCGCGAAGATCGAGCAAGAACGCCTCGGCCTGGCCCGCCAGGTGTCCGAGGTCCAGAAGGAAGCGTCACGCGAACGCATTCGTGGTCTGCAAGACGAGGTTGCCAAGGCCAGGGAAGCCGGTAAGGCGGCGGCTGAGCGGCTCATGACGGCGGCCGAGCGGTTCGGCGCGGCCAGCGAGGAGGAGCAAAAGAAGATCTTGGCCGCACGTCAGCAGGTCAAAGCGGCCGAAGAGGGCGGCGCGGCGGATCCGCAGGCCCAGCAGGAGCGGGCGGACCTGGCCAACATCCAGCGGCGTCGGCAGATGGGGATTGTTCGACCGGAGGACCGGCAGCGGGAAGAAGAGATCCGCGCCACCCGGCAGCAACGCGGGGCGGCGTCCCTGACCCGCGAGCAGGAAAACCTCCTATCGGGAGTCGGCACCCAGCGGGAGCAAGAGCAGGTTCGGGCAAGCCGGATTCAGCGGGCCGAGCGTGCTGGATTCTCTGGGGCGTTCGGTGACTCCGAGCGGCGCGACATCGCCCGCAGCCAGGAGCGGGAACGCGAGCTGCAGGTCAAGCTCAAGGACGAACGCAAACTGAGCGTCACGATCGAGCGGGACGAAAACGCGTTGATCGGCCAAGCCCTCAACGCGATCCGCAGCCACCTTGAGCGGCGCGACGCGGCCTTGCTTGATACAATCCGTCGAGAGTTCGCCCGAGACACTGCGCAAATTGCGCAACGAAACAACGAGCAACTGAACGCGAGGGCATCGTGATCGTAAAAATCGGCAACTTCTCCCACCTCGTCGGCGAGGCAGGCGTCGCAATCGACGTGCAGCCGTTGCGCAAGCCCAACGGTAAGCCGTTCGCCCATCGCCACCGCTGGTCGATCGACATTTACGTGACGCCCCGGGCAAGCGGGCTCAACCAGTCGGCAGCTATTGCGGCGGTCAACTCGCGTGTCGCAGCGATCATCAAGGCGTACCAATCTGGCGTCAACCTCCAGATCCTCACCCCTGATGGCGGCAGCACGGTTCACAGCCTCAAGTCGAGCAACACGCTTTCGGGCGTCCAACTCGTTCAGCCGCCGAGCTTCCCCGAGTTCAAGGGCGTGGAAATGGTGACGATCCGCACCATTCGCGCCGTGTTCGAATGCGTTGTGACGATCCCCGCCGACCAGATCGACAGCTACATTTACAGCCACACGGAGGCGCTGAGCTTCCAGCCAAGCGGCATCAAGCGGGGGGCAATCGAGACGGTCAACACGCCCGCCGTCGAGCAGACTTTGCGGCGGTACCAGTCATTCAAGGCATCACAGAAGGGCCGCATCGTCGGGCTGTACGATTACCCGGACGCAATCCCACGGCCGATCTTCCCGAGCAAGCTGGCCGACTCGGAGCCCATGGTCATCAAGCTCCACCCCGAGGAAATGCTGGGCGGCATCCCGATTCGCTGGCCCATCGATTACGAGTGGACGTTTATCAGCTCGATCCCGCTCCCACGCAACGCGAACCCCAATATCTGGATGGTCGACGTACTCTAAAAAGGACCGTGCAATGGCCGACGACTGGAACGATCACGCCGAACAGCCAATTTCTGACCGGCTGCGTGAAATGGTCATCGCAACGCGAATGGGATTCCACACGCTGACAGAGAAGAAACCGGACACGCGGCAGAAGAAGCGACGCAAACGTAAATCCAAAAAGCCGAGGAAATAACCATGCCTACATTCAACCACTTCCGAGGCGATGCCCAGGGCGTTGCCCAGGTCGACACGTTCACCGCTTCCGGCGCTGCCGTCGGCGATACGTTCACTCTGACCATCAACCGCAAAACGGTGTCCTACACGCTGACCCAGGCCCACGCCGATGCCAGCGCGGAGCCCTCAAACTCGGCGGAAGTCCATGTGCAGCTCCTGGCCTTGCTGGTCGCGTCGCTGATCCCCGAGTTCGTCGAGGTGACATGGACCGTCGAGCGTGACGACGTTGACGAAGACGACTATTCAGAGGCCCTCAACATCACGGGCACCGGGCCGAGCGACGGCACCCCGTTCACCTGCACGGCCAGCACGACGGACGCCGGATCAACGATCCTGGTCGAGACGCTGACCGAGGGCTCGCCCGGGACGAATGAAATCCAGCAGGTCAGCCTCGGCTCAGCTTCGTCGGGCACCTGGACGCTAACTTTCCAGGGTCAGACCACGGCCGCCTTGGCCTACAACATTTCGGCGGCGGCGCTAACGACGGCGGTCAACCTGTTGAGCAACGTAGCAAGCGGCGATCTCGTCATCACGGGCGACGACGGCGGGCCGTTCACGATCGAGTTCAAGCAAGCCTACGCCAACACGAACGTATCGCTGATCACGGGCAACGGGGCGAGCCTGGACGGCGGAACGGCTGTCAGCGTGGCGACAGTGACCGAGGGCGGCGGGGGCACGACGGAGCTGCAGACGGTCGACTTCGGCACGGTGACCAACGTTACCTACGTCTTGACAATCACGGACCCGGACACGGCCGAGACGTTCGCGTTTGGAGAGCTGACAGCGTCCAGCGCAGCAACGTGGCAAGACCGCGCCAATGCTGAACTGATCCTGGCTGGAAGCTCCGGGCGCGTCGTCGTGACTGACCTCGGCGCCAGCGTGTATCAGTACGAATTCACGGGCTCGTGGGTCGGCAAAGATATGGCCCTGATGACCGCTGATGACGTGCTGATTACGGTCACCGAGACGCGCGCCGGTGCGGCGGGCGGAACTGGCGAAGTGCAGAAGATCACGCTGACCGGCGGCCCAACTGGCGGCACGTTCACCCTCACATTCGACGGACAGACAACGTCCGCCATCGCCTACAATGCTTCCGCCCTGACCATCGAGTCCGACCTGGAGGGGCTCAGCACGATCACGGGCGTGACGGTCACCGGAGACTCGGGCGGCCCCTGGACCGTGACGTTCGTCGACCCCACTGGCGATGTGTCCCTGATCTCCGGCAACGCGGCAAGCCTGACCGGTGGCGCCGTGACGGTCGCGACCACCCAAGCGGCGACCGTCCGGCGCAACGAGGTGCAGCGGGTCACGATCGTGGGAACGCCAACGGGCGGCACATTCACGCTGACCGCCAACCCCATCGGAGGCGGCGACGAGACCACCAGCGGCATCGCCTACAACGCGGCGGCCTCGGCGGTCGATTCGGCACTGGAGGCCCTGACCTCCTGGACATCGGGCGACGCGACGGTCACGGGCTCGGCTGGCGGGCCATACACGATCACGTTCACCGGGACCTGGGCAGGGACCAACGTGGCGTTGCTGACCGGCAGCGGGGCAAGCCTCACGGGCGGCGGAACGGAGACATTCACCCGCGCGGCCTCGATCACCCCCAGCGGGCCGAACTACTGGGATGCGGCGACCAATTGGAGCGCAGGCACGGCACCTGCCACCGACGAAATCGCGGTCGTAGAGAATAGCGACGTGCCAATCAAGTACGGGTTGGACAACCCGACCATCAGCCCGGAAGCGATCCAGGTCAAGGCCAGCTACACGGGGTCAATCGGCCTGCCTGACTGGAATCCGCTCGGGTACTACGAGTATCGCCCGACGGCCCTACGGATCGGCGTTGACGGGACCGGGTCGAATACCTGGATGGACGTCGAGATCGGCGAGGGCGAGGGCGTCGGGTGCTCGCTATTCAGGATCGACACGGGGGACAAGGAAACGCGGTTCCGGGTCGAGCATACCGGAGACTCATCGGACAACGTGTCCCCGGTGGTGCAGATCGTCAACGACAGCTCGAGCACGGCGGCGGCATCGATCCTGGACCTGTACCGGGGTTCCGTGGGCGTGGGCTACATCGAGGACGAGGCGGCCAGCTTCGCGACGATCCAGCAGGCCCACCGGGGCAACATCGAATCGGATACCTCGCTGCACATTGGCGACCGCTGCGTCCTCGGGACGCTGGTCAAGACCGGCGGAACCGCCCTGGTGTCAACGGGACTCCCATCGACGACGGTAACGTCGATCACCAACGAGGCGGGCGACCTGGAGATCATCGGCGAGGGCGACTTGTCCGCCCTGATCATCAAGGGCGGGGACGTGGTCAGCAAGACGACCGGCGTCATTGGCGGATACGGGGCCATCACGGGCATCACGGCGGCTGATCCGGCAGTTGTCACGTCGACAGCCCACGGACTCGCTGACGGCGACATCGTGCGAATCTCGGGCGTTGTGGGCATGACCGAGATTAACCAGCTCGAATCGGCGGTCGAGGTCGTCAACGCCAACTCGTTCCAGCTCATCGGCATCGCGGCGGGGGCGTTCACCGCGTATAGCAGCGGGGGCGAGTGGAGCAAGGTCGGCTCGGTCGAGGTCTCCGGGGAATGCACGCTCGACTTTACGCAATCGCTGTCCTCGGTGGTCGTCGCACCGGCGATCGACTTGTACGGAAACGACGCGGTCGTGACCTTCAAGCGGGGCAAGCTGAGCACCAAGAGCTACCTGACTGGCGAATTCGCGTTGCGATTCCTTCGAGGGGAACAAGACGGCACCACGGTCTATCGCAGCTAACCCGCCCGGAGTTCACAGCATGACGGCACCCGCCGCGTTCTTCACCTATCCAGGAATACACGGTTTCCGCTCCGGCTCGTACACGCTCAAGCCGGACGTCGATGCGGGAATTGCCTGGATTTACACGCCGATGTCCGCCAAGCACGGCAGCATCCCAAATCGGGGCACGCTCACGATCCACTACGGGTCAACGCAGCTCCGGTTGAACGATTGCACTCTTGACGATGTGCAACTCACGACCGCATCCAACGGCGAGCAAATGCTGGCGTTCAAGTTCTTGGACCGGCGCCACCGATGGACGGAGGGATTTATCGAGGGCGAGTACAACGTCCGCGATGGCGACGCCGAGACGGACCCCATCAAGCCGTCAACCAAGCAGGACGCCCGAAAGTTGGCCTCTCTGTGCTTCGAGGCGATGCTTGAAAGCAAGCCGGTTGTCACGGCTCTACCCGATGACCGCTATCCCGAGGTGAGTTGGAGCGGGACGCCCGCGGCAATGCTGACGGAGCTTTGCGAGCAGGCATCGTGCCGGGTGGTCTTCGACCCGTTCAGCAACAGGACCAAGATCCACCGCATCGGGGTTGGCGTGCCGCTGCCGGCTGGGCCCGTGATGTCCGACGATTACGGTCTGGACTCGCCCGAGCTGCCAGACGTGTTCGAGTTCGCTTGCGCGCCGACCTGGCATGAGACGGACCTCGAGATGGAAGCCGTCACCGAAGACCCGGACCAGGATGACAAGATCGTCCCCATCGACGAGGTGAAGTGGAAGCCAGCAGGCGGCTGGAAACACTACCTGCCGCCAGAGCTGGGCGTTGCCAAGAAGTACGCGGAAACGGCGAAGAAATGCCTCTATCGATGGTATCGGCCAAAGCTGCCGATCAAGGCCTGGGGGCACAAGGTCGAGGATTTATGGCGGATTCTGCCGCTTCTCGATCACCGGGTTGGCGTGGCGTTCCTGGATGACGACGACGAGAATCGGGCGAAGCTGGGGGCCGCCTTGTTTGGCAAGTACATCGACGGCCACGAAAGCGGCACCGTCGGCAAGGGCGACACGGACACGGTCGC
>JAUIHJ010000616.1 GCA_030432015.1 bacterium | reverse complement strand
AGAGTGCCGTTGAGCCCGCCGGCGAAAGTGTGCGACAGCAAAAGGTCCCGGACAACAAGCTGCTTGCCCCGGGGCCGCCGGACTCCAGTGATGCCGAGAATCTGGCCAGATTCAACGACGACTTCTTCGGTTACTTGCTGGAACTGACACGCCGTTACGGTGAATTGGTGCGATTTCGCTGGGGCAATCAGCAATTTCACATGATCATCAATCCCGACGACATCAAGGAGGTGTTTGTCTCGAACCAGAAAACGTATCGACGCGGCGCCGTCTGGTCACCCTTCAAAGCAATCATGGGCGACGATGGCTTGATTACAACCGACGGCGATCGGTGGCGGCAGCAACGCACGGCAACACGGCCTGCGTTCAGTCAGCAGGTCCAAGCGGTTGACGCGGCCAAGATCGAGGGAATTGTGAATCGCTACTTGACGTCGCTCCGGCAACGCGTCGACAACAACGAATCGCTGGACTTCATGACCGATATGAAACGCATCACCATGCAAGTCATCATGAAAAAACTCGTCGCGGCGGAGGATGCGGACGCTCGCGTGGACCGCTTGTTGCAGACCTTGCTGCCCCTGGATGATCTCTGGAACGTGCCCAGCCAGTTCATTGCAGCCAGCAATCCCGGTGTCAATCAAATGGCTGCTCACACTTCCTATGAGGACCGATACCGACAAGTGATGGAGTCGCTGGATCCCCTGGTGTTTTCTTTTGTTGATGAACATCTGGCGGATCCGAATGGAGTGGATGACGTGTTGCGGTCCCTGATGGGCAGCGAGGTCTACCAGAGCCTGCCGAGCGGTCGCCGACGGCAGTTTCTACGCGACTCGGCAGTGACAACCATCTTGACGGGTTTTGATACGACTTCGGCCGCCCTGTTCTGGACCATTCACCTGCTCAGCAAACATCGCGAGGCATGCGAAACGCTCTGTAATGAGTTGGATCAAGCCAGCCCGGAGGGGACTGATCCGCAATCGGTCACCCAACTCCCTTACCTCCAAGCCGTCATTCACGAGTCGCTGCGTATGTATCCTCCTGTGTGGTACGTCGGTCGAGAGGTTGCCGCGGATACAACGTTGCGAGGCTTTCATATTCCGCGAGGCTCCTTCGTGCTGGCCAGTCCCTTTGTCGTCCATCGCAATCCGTGGGTCTGGTCCGATCCGTCAGCATTTCGCCCCGAGCGATTCCTGAAGAGCGAAGGGCCGGCCTTTAATACGCCCGGTTACATGCCGTTTGGCAGTGGGCCGCGATTCTGCATTGGTCGACCGTTGGCCATGTTGGAGATCGCCATCGTCATTAGCCGGCTGTTTCGCGAGTTTACGATCACGTCTGACGCGCCGCAGCAACTGGAATTGCTGACGGCATTCACCTTGCGGCCTAGGGAGGCGGTTGCGTTTCATGTCCAGCGGCGACGCGAGGCTGACGCGTTGATGCGGCCGGCCGAGGTTGCCACGTGCTAATCTCCGCAATCTCCAGAGCATCGTGTACGGTAGAGCCAATTCCTTGAGATGCGCAGCTCGTCTGAGCGAACTGTGGCAGCACCGCAGGGTGGCCTGACGGTCCTTCATGCTCAACAGCCGTCCGTGCCGTCCGACCGGTTTTTCTATGACGCTGTGGGTAAGGAATACCACGGGCTCAGCCGCAGAAAGCTCTCGGACGACGAGTTCGCCGCCATCTTTCACGATTCGCTGAATGAAGTCCATGTCCTACACGTCGATGGATCGCCCGCAGGCTTTCAAGCGACGATTCTTCGTATCCGTCACCGGCAACGAAAAGTTCTAACCGTCTTCTGAACTCGCGGCCTGTCGATTGACAACCCCGTTTCTCCACGGTTACGGGCCAAACGGGAATCGGGATGTTCATGTCAGCCGGACGAATCGCCGGCGTCTCAAGGGTGACCGCCTCTGGCCAGAATGACACCTTCGGCTAGACTGGGACGTGGCTGTATGAGTGGACGTCCTCCAATTTGCTCGAAGGTTTTCCGATGACCCTATTCCTGGCAGAAGGCTCACCCACCACCGAGCTCTCCGCAGATGATTTGCGCCAGCGTCTGCACTCGGTCTTTGACCAACTCGGCGAACGCCAGAAAGTGCTCGCCTTACCGCCCGACTTCACTCGCTTCAATAGCCGGGCCGGACTGCTGACCTGCCAGACACACGAGTACTTCGGTGATCGATTGACGGACGTCATGCCGGCCCTGGGCACTCATGTGCCGATGCCGGCCTGGCAGCTTGACAAGATGTTCCCTGGCCTGCCTCATGGCCTGATTCGAGCTCATCGCTGGCGTGAGGATGTTCTGACCATTGGCGAAGTGCCGGCGGAATTTGTCTCCCACGCGACCGAGGGTATCTGGAACAAACCCTGGCCTGCCCAACTCAATAAGCTCGTCTGGGAAGGCGGGCACGACCTGATTTTATCGATCGGCCAGGTTGTCCCCCACGAAGTGATTGGGATGGCAAACTACAACAAGAACATCTTTGTAGGCACTGGTGGTCAGCAGGGCATTAACGAGAGTCACTTCATCGGTGCTGCGTACGGGATGGAGCGTATGATGGGCCGCGCCGATACGCCGTTGCGGCGCATTTTGAATCACGCCCAGGATACGTTTTGTGGTCATTTGCCGCTGCTCTACGTGCTGACCGTGGTCGGGACGAACGCGGCCGGCGAACTGGTCACCCGGGGATTGTTTATCGGCGACGACCACGCGTGCTTCAACCAGGCGGCGGAACTGTCCGTCGCGGTGAATTTCGAGGTCGTGAACGAACCACTGGACAAAGTCGTCGTCTACCTCGACCCGGAAGAATTTCACAGTACATGGCTTGGTAACAAGGCCATCTATCGCACGCGCATGGCGATCGCCGATCACGGCGAACTGATTGTGTTGGCTCCCGCCGTCAAGACGTTCGGCGAAGATCCGGAGATCGATCGCTTGATCCGCAAGTATGGCTACCGAACCACGCCGGAGATCATGCAGTTTGTCGAAGCCCATGCAGAGCTGCGCAATAACTTGTCCGCCGCGGCGCATTTGATTCACGGCTCGTCCGAGCAGCGATTTACGGTGACGTACTGTCCCGGCGAACTGACTCGCGACGAGATTGAAGGGGTTGGCTATCAGTTCGGCGCCTTGGCGGACGTCCAATCGTCCTACGATCCGGCCACGCTGCGGGATGGCTGGAACGAGGTTAACGGCGAGCGGGTGTACTACATCAGCAACCCGGCGTTGGGGTTATGGGCGCATCGCGATCGGCTGGGCACGGCGTAGCCGGGCGAACCAGATTCGAGATGAAGCGACGGACCTGACTACCGTGTGGGAATCCGCGTGGTCCCGTCCTGCCAGCGCCGAGCCACTTCGACCAGCGTCCGCACGAAGGCGCCACTGCCACCCGCGTCGATCCAAGGTTTGGGGCTGTCCAAGAATGCGGGACCCGCGATGTCGATGTGGGTCCACGGCGTATCGCCAACGAACTCGGCGAGGAATTTGGCAGCCGTGATGGCGCCACCCCACCGGCCTTCGCCGACGTTCTTGATGTCGGCCACCTTGCTCTTGATCTGAGAATTGAATTCTTTGAACATGGGCAGCTGCCATGCACGTTCGCCGCAAACTTGCGAGGCGGCTTCGACTTCATGGCACCACGTTTGGTCGTTGGTCATCAAGCCCGCCACGTCCGTTCCGAGTGCTACAACGCACGCGCCGGTCAGCGTCGCCAAATCGATAATCTGCGCCGCCCCCAGGCCGACCGCCACGTCCAGCGTGTCAGCCAGCACCAGGCGACCTTCGGCATCCGTGTTGAGGACCTCGATCGTCTTGCCATTGCGGGCCGTCAGGACGTCTCCCAGCTTGAACGAAGCGCCGTTAACCATATTCTCGGTGAGGCCCATCAGGCCAATCACGTTGACAGGCAGGTTCAACTTTGCGATCACGCACATGGCACCCAGCACCGTCGCGGCGCCGGCCATATCGCACTTCATGGTCTTCATGCCGTCGCTGGGTTTAAGCGATAGGCCACCGGAGTCAAAGGTTACGCCCTTGCCGACGAGCGCGAGCGGGGCTTCGCCGTCCGGGCCGCCCTGATGCCGGACGATCACCAGCCGCGGTTCCCGCACCGACCCTCGAGAAACGGCCAACAACGCGCCGCACTTTTCCGCTTCCAGCTTCGCCTTGTCCCAGACTTCGATTTCGAGCCCACAGGCGCCGGACGCTTCAACCGCTTGCGCGGCAAATGATTCGGGATAAATGACGCTCGCCGGCTCGTTGACAAGCCGCCGTGCGAGGCTCACACCTTCCGCCACGGTCGCGGCGGTGACGACGGTGGCCGGATCCGCACCGGACCACAGCACTTCGCCGAACGGATGAAGATCCTTGTCGGCCCGATAAAGGTCCTGCCCTTCGCAGCCGATCGTGGCGCCGCAGATGGCGGCTTCCATCAGATCATTCGACCAGCCATCGCCAAGATAGAACGCCACACGAGCCCGCGGCTTACTCGCCAGGGCTTTGGCGGCAGTGGCAGCGGCCCGCAGTGCCGCGCCGCAATCAAACTCGTCCTCCGGTCCCAGGCCAACGACAACCACCGTCGTCGCCGAGGTGCCCGCCGGAGCGAGAATTGTCGTCAAGGCGCCATGTTTTCCGGTAATGTCCTCGCTCTCGATCAATTGGGCCAGTGCGCCGCCGGTCGCCTTGTTGAGCTCAGCGGCAGCGCCTTCGAGGGGCGCGTCTTGAAAATATCCGACAACCACAGCGTCCGCAGCAATCGTCGCGGCAGGTTCTTGGGTGACGGTGACCGAGATGCTCATCAGGTTCTCTCTTGTAGCGGGGAATGACCAAATCAATGTGGGGCCGCGAAAGGCAGGCTGGAAAATGCCGGCATGACGCGCGTCGGCCGGCATTCTAGCAGTCAGACCTTCGGTCAAATAGTGTCCCACACCGCGGTCGACCTGCCGTCAGGCACGCGTACTTGTCGTGCTCTCCTGATCGGCAATAATCACTCAACGTCACGATTCGGCTCCGTACCGTGGAGCACGCGATCTGTTTCGGGGCGATGCACCTTCTCAGGCACGACATCCGATGGGTCACCGCACGCTGAAACAGACCGTTGACGATCTTGCTTCGCAGGGCCGGCTACTGAGGATTTCAGACGAGGTCGATCCTCATCTCGAAGCGGCGGAAATT
>JAUIHJ010000615.1 GCA_030432015.1 bacterium | reverse complement strand
TGACGGTGCCGATCGCAGAGGCTTGTCGCTGGCTCGCGAGCCACACCAGCGTCGATTCGTTCTTCCAGGCAAAGGCTTCAACATGCCCTTCATGATTCGGCATCAGGTCGCGCAACACAGGACCGTCCGGGCCGGCATCGCCGGGAATGGCCGCGATCATCAAGTGGCCTTCGGCCGGATCATTGATATCGACCCCCGAGATCATTGCCAGGTGTTTGCCGTCCGGGCTCCAGCCGACATGCCCGAGTTTTCCAGGGTTCTTGATCCGTTCGACAACCCGTCCTGTGTCCGCATCGACGACGTGCACGCGTTTGAACATGTAACTGTCGTCCACCAGGGAGGTTGGCGCTATCACGACCGCCAGCTGCCGACCATCGGGATTCCACTCGACGGCATTCGCCGAACCGGGCAAGTCCAGCGCACGCGGTGTGCTGGCGCCACGCAGGTCCGTGATCCAGACCTTGGTCGGTTGCCAATCTTCTTCGTAGATTTCCTGGTTGAAGCCTTGATCACGATATTCCTGGGTCGTCTTGTCGACCGGGTCTTTGGCAAGAAAGGCGATCCGCTGACCATCGGGCGAGAAGGCGACCGCGGAAATGCTCGCGTTGTGGTTGAGCAACCGCTGTGACTCGCCTCCATTCAGTGGAATCGCATAGGCGCTGGTGTACGTGTCGTCTCCGCGTCGAGCCAGATAGGCGATCCGGCTACCGTCGGGGGTCCATTGGATGCTTCCAATCGAGACCGCCCCCGTAATAAAAGGCCGCGACTCGCCGGCGGGGGAGACCACGTGCAATTCGACGTGAGCCGGGCCGTCCGCGCCGTGCATCGGTATCCGCGGCACCGAGAGAGTGTAGGCGATCTGTTTTCCGTCGGGAGAGATCGTCGCCGAAGTGACCTGCTTGATGCGCGCCACATCGCGTGGCGTGAAGAGCTTGTCGCCCGCCACGACGCGTGGTCCGCAACAAAACGACGACAGCACCACACTTGCCAGGACAGCGGTTCGAAATGTGACGGCGCCTGCAACGGGCGAAATCAAAGTTGTTTCGTTCATGGTGGTCCTCGGGGTCACTGAAGGCCTTACAACGTGCCAAGTTGAGAACATGCGATGCCTCACGGACGTGGGAAGGGAGCGTGATTCTGGCCAACGCAGTCGTCCCGTCTGGGTGCCGACCGTCGCCGTCTTCGGGGCGCGGCGGCGCTCCTCGGAAAGGCGGCGCTGCTGATTCTGACGATTGTATGGATTCACGCATTCGAACACGAATGAGTTGGTGAAATATAGGTTAGTGCATGACAAACGCGCCCCGCTTCGAACTGCTCCGACGCCAATTCGATCGGGCCGAAGCCGGGCGCTCGCCGTTTGGGAATTCGTGACCGAGCCGGTCGTTGGCCTGCGCCGATCCACCCGCGGTGGCGGCGACCGCATTCGCGCCGGCCACCACAACGTTCTTGCTGGGGGGCGTAAGACGTAGCGATGTCATGCATGCCTTGATTATGAATCACCGTCGTAAGGGGGCGCTGACGACTGTGGCTGGCACCAATTGCAAACACTGACGACTGAGGCTGGCGCCAATTGCGAACAGGCACCAATTGCGAACAGAACGTGAGGCGGGATGAGGATTTACCTCAACTTCGCTGGAAGCGATGTCCGAAGAGTATCAAAAGTGCCGCTGGCGACCGCGTATCGCGTGAAGGGGGTCGTTGGGAGTCGCAAGTTGTGTTGTCCAAGGCATGACGCGGGACCCACGTTTCAATCGCCTTGATCGCGGCGGCGCCCCCACGTACTATTGGGGAGTCATCGCCGCTCGATGAAGGGCGGCAGCGCCCCGCCCTTGGCGTGGCTGCTTGGAACTTGGCGTTGATTCTGATTTGCGATCGTTTGCCCAAGAGAGACATATGGTGCTGGTAACCCTGCTTCGATTCCCTCACTGTCTCTGTAGTTGTCCGGGTTAACCGGACCAACCACCGCACTCGTTTTCGCCCCATCGACGCACAGCTTTGATTGACGGGGACTCGCAACGCATCGGTGACTAAGACGGCGCGCCGGTGCACGTCGCGCCCAGCCGGGTTGTCCCGCAATCGCCTCAGGGAGCAATGTACTCATGGCATCCGACTTTCGACTCAAAGAACAGCTACCCGAACTGACCAATCAGATTGTGCAATCGTACACGGATGTCGGGTCGATCAACCACTTGGGGCATTGCCCACTACCAAAGTACGAAGACGTAATCAGCGCCATCGAGGATCTCAAGGAGATTATTTACCCGGGCTACCGTCGCCGCGAAAAGCTGCACCTGGGCAATGTCACTTATCACGTGGGCGATCTGGTCGACCGACTGGACGATGTGCTGACGACCCAGATTGCCCGCGCCTTGCAGCACGAAACGCGGGTGACGACCAAAACCGAGCCGTGCGGCGAAGAGCAGGTGGACTTCGAGGCCAAGGGGCAGGCGATGACGCTGGAATTCCTTCGCCGGATTCCGGATCTACGGAGCGTGCTGGCGACCGACGTCCAGGCGGCGTTCGACGGTGACCCCGCCTGCCAGAACAAGGACGAAGTCATCTTCTGCTATCCCGGCCTTGAGGCCGTGACTGTCCATCGCCTGGCACATGAATTGTACAAGATCGACGTGCCATTCATTCCACGCATGATGGCGGAATGGGCCCACAAGCAGACCGGTATTGATATCCATCCGGGCGCGGAGATTGGGCATCACTTTTTTATTGACCACGGAACCGGTGTGGTCATTGGCGAGACATGCAAAATCGGGAATCATGTGAAGCTCTATCAAGGAGTGACGCTGGGTGCGCTCAGTTTTCCCACCGACTCCGATGGAAAGCTGGTTCGAAATGTCAAGCGGCACCCGACGCTCGAGGACCGCGTCATCATCTACGCCAGCGCAACGGTGTTGGGCGGTAAGACCGTGATTGGCCACGACGCCGTGGTGGGGTCGAGTGTCTGGCTGACCAAGAGTGTGGCACCGCACACGACCGTCACCATCGAGTCGCCGAAGTTGCGGATGCAGGCCGAATTGCCCGAGGATCTGGACGCGGCGGCCAACTATCAGATTTGAATCATGGCGTGCCTGGCAGGTGCGGCGTCACGCCGCTTCGGTTCCGGCTGGGGGCTTATCGGCCGGTTCTGCTCCCAATTCGTCCGCCATGTCGCCCGCGTCGCGATAGAGTCCCACGGGGAAGCGGAGCATTCGCAACGGAGTCGCGCCAATCAGTTGGAACGCCACATGGCGCGTGCTGGAGGCACCGGGTTCATGTACGCGGACAGCAAGACCGATACTGACCAGACGCAACAGCAGGCTGGCGGCAAACAGCAGGTGGAAACCCACAAACGTTCCGCCAGCCCAGGTCATCGACCAGCCAGCCATGCCGCGCAGCACGGCACCCGCCCCGACGGCAGTCACGCCCCCAACCATTCCGGCCAGGGCTGTTCCAGCCGCAATGAACATGGTGCGGTTTTCGCGTGGCGAGTTCTTGAGCATGAAGCCATTGCTGGCGATTGCGATGCCGGCATTTAGCAACGCGTCCAGCATGAAGACCGGAGCCAATACGGCCAGGGCCAATTCCGGTCGCGCCGGGACGATCAGCAGGGCCAACATGTTTGTCGCTTTGAAGGCGGTGCACAAGATTAACATCGGACGATGGCCGAATTGCTCGACAATGCCACCAAAGGACCGTGACAACACCGCGCCGCCGACCCAGGAGCCGGCCCACATGAGCAGCAGATTGCCGAGGCTCATCCCGACATATTCCAGCAGGTAGAGGCTGATGAAAGGTGCGCCGACCATCGCGGCGAAATGCCAGAAACAGGCGTAGCTGATGAAGCTGCGGAACTGCTGATCGCTGAACGGGGCGGAAAAGACACGACGCAGGGTCGGCTGGGGCAAGCGGTGAACGGGAGGCTCATCCACTTTCTTGAAGAGCAAGACGTCGGCGATTCCCAGGACCGCGCCGACGCTTGTCAGCACGGCGAATGCAGGGGTGATGGGCCATCCACCTTGGAGCAGCAACAACGCCGCGACCAGCAGTGACAGCGCGGCAGTCCATTGCATCCACAGGTGGCGTCGCCCCCAGAATCGGTTCAGTCCGTCACGAGGCAAGTAGTCTCCCATCCATGACATCCAGAGAGGCGTGCAAAAGTGCAATAACGCGTGATTCGCCGCCGTTGCCAGGATCAATGCCCACACCCACGTCAGCCCCGACAACTCCGGTAACAGCCAAGGGCCCAGGGCGATGGGGACGTAGGCCAGGCGTTGGAGGATCGAGACGGCAAACCAAATGGTGCGTCGATACTTGAGGTGATTGACGACGACGGCGGCCACAAATTGCATGAAGAGCGTCGCCGCGGGAAGCGCTCCCAGGATCCCCACATGGAAGCCGTCGGCGCCGTGCTGGCGAGCGAATTCGATGGTCGCTGGCGACATGGTCAGCTGTGTGTACGCCATGCCGAGGCAACCGGCAATCACAATCGCACGCTGAGATTTCTGCAGGTCCCACATGGTTACAGGGTCGCCATGTCGACGTTGTCAAAGTTGCGTCCATAGTACTGCATGTATTGAACTTTACGCTCAATTGCGTCAATCACGTGCCCCGAGAAATTAATCTTCTCGAATTGTTGGGCACTGCCGAGCCCACCGGGACTGAAGACGTTGATTTCCATCAGTTTGTCGCCGACGATATCGAGTCCGACGAGGAACATGCCATCCTGAACGAGCTTGGGACGCACGATCTCGGCGATTTGCAACGCGGTCTTGTCGATGACCGCTGCGGCTTTCCGGCCGCCGGCGTGGATGTTGCTGCGCATGTCGTCGCCGGCGCGCTCCCGCCGAAACGCGGCGTATCGGCCTTTGACTCGGAGGGGGCGGCCGTTCATGACAAACAGCCGCATATCGCCGTCTTCGGCAGCTTTCAGGTACTCTTGCGCAATCACGAAGCCGTCGCGGCTGACTGCGTCGATCATCTGATTCAGGTTGGGAATGTCGTCGGGGCGCACAAGGAACACGCTGGCCCCACCCGAGCCTTGCAGCGGCTTGATAACGATCGTGCCCTCTTCTTTGGCGAAGTGCTTGATCTCGTCGCGGTCGCGCGTAATCAAGGTGCGGGGACGGACCTCTTCGGGAAAGAGCTGAAAGTACATTTTGCTCGACGCTTTGGCCAGGCCGCTGGGGTC
>JAUIHJ010000614.1 GCA_030432015.1 bacterium | reverse complement strand
GCCGCCTGAAACTGGCGGATGCCGCAGGTACGTTTCAGGTCAGATGGTTCGATCCCCGGAGCGGTGGAGACTTGAGCGCCGGCTCCGTAAGCCAGGTTACCGGCGGCGCAGAGGTCGATCTGGGACGCGCGCCAAATCGCGCTGATCAGGACTGGCTGATCGTGGTTCGCACAGCAAAACGCCGGTAATGCGAGGCTGTGGTCTATTTGATCCAACCGCACGCGTGGACCGCGGCGGACAATGGCCCACCTGCCCGGGGAGCGCATTTACGACAAACCACGCAGGTCATCGGGGTCGATCATCGGTGTCAAGATCAATTTCGCGGCGGGTAGCTCGAACCCAGAACAACACGATTCCAGGCAGAAAACGCCGTCGAGCGACGAATTCCAAGGGCTCACGCCGACCTGCATGGCAACGAATTTGTCCAACTCCTTCGCGATTATCTGCGAATGCCCGTTGCCCTGGCTCGACCGAGCGATACAATGGTGCTGGCGTCAGACTCGCCTGAACGCGTTTGTTTATGGCAACGCCAAAAAGAACTCACTTTTTAGGAATGCGACGAAAATGGCAGAAGGCACGATCAAGAAATTGACGGAAAAAGGTTTTGGATTCATCGACACTGGCGGGAGCAAGGACTTGTTCTTCCACCACTCGAGCCTCGAAGGTGTTCAGTACGAGGAACTCCAAGAAGGACAACGCGTCACCTTCACGGAAGGTAGCGGCCCGAAGGGTCCTGCTGCTGAAAACGTTCGGTTGGCGTAGTTGCTACGACAATTCAAACAACGAGAGGCCGGCGTTTTCGCCGGCCTCTTTTTTTTTGATGGACGCGTTTTTCATTGACGATTAGCGTCGAACTTGAAAAACCGAAAGTCCCGGGCGCGCCCCCAGCTTGGTTGATGGGCCGATTTCACGCGACCCGCGCGCTGTTTCTCGGCATGTGGCGCACGGCCTGAAAACTCTCCGACTGGAGCGACGCGTCCGCTAGTCGCGGGGAATTTCAGATCCTTTAAATTGGACAATCCGGGACCGGCTCGTTTTTCGCCGCCCATTCGCTTCAACTGCGGAGCAACGGCCTGTCGGCGAAAAAGCTGCCTGTCCCGCTGACGGGGCGTGCGCTGCTGAATCGCGCGCGGCCATTTAGCCGCGGCGAATTTCAGATCCTTTAAATTGAATCTGAATTCGATAAACGGCCTTCGTGGTCACATGAATGACGCCCGTTGTAAGATCGACCCGTTCCGGCACTTCGTGGATACGCTTGTCGACCGTGGCGTTAAATCCGCGCTCGGAGAAGATGTCGATCAGCATGGCGAGTGCCAAGGGGTCACCGAACAGCGGATCCTCGGTCGTGACGATCGACCGCCCCGACAACGCGTGACGTTCGATAATCGGCATGAACTTTGTCTGGAGAAGATCAACAACACGAATGAACTTGTCCGTGTGCTCCAGTTCATAGCTATCGAGTCGCTTGACTAGCTCCTGTCGTGCATGTCGGATGATCTCTTCGGCCAAGGGCAGGGGCCGTAGCCGATCGTATGTCCGCTGCTCCAATTCCAACGAACTCTGATACTGCAATTCCTCGAGGATGTTTGCCTCGACTTCCTCGACCGGCCCTTCCGCGTTGATATAGTGATAGTGATAGAGTTCCTTAAGTGACGTCAGCGCGTCCCAGGTCTGCTCTTTAAAGACGCGATAGCGCCGGCGAGCCGACTCATTGCTCAGATCGGTCGTCCGTTGTTCGAGCGACTGCCCGAGGCCGGTTTCATTCACCTCTTGATTATGCTGGGCAATCTCCTTGCCCCGTTTGATCTGCCTCTCGATGCTCGTATGCTCGCTGATGAACAGCACCATGGCATGGATGGTGGGGCGGCGAAAGCTGGTCGCCAGGGGCGTATTCTGAAACTCCGTGTGCAATTTATTGATTTCGTCGACCAGCAGCTTCAGGCATTCGACCTGGACGCGTGTTCGAGGAAACCCGTCGAGCACCGCACCGTCGCGAAAGTCCTCCTCCAGCAGCTTTCTTAAGAGGATCCCAACGACCTCTTTGTCGCCAACCATTCCGCCTTGGTCTTTGATTTTTTGTGCTGCCGGGGTCACCAGCAGTTCGCTGATGACAATCGGGGGACAGGTCAACCCGCGGGCCTGCACGATGAACTTGGTATGTGTTCCTTTGCCTGCCCCGGGTGCTCCCCCCAGGAGGATCAATTCTTTGGGAAACCTCAGATTCTCGTGACCAATCTCTTCGTCAAGTGTCTCCCAGACGGTGTCGAAGATGACGCGAGCGTCCTTGATTTCCAGGTCGAGTCCCTGTTGGTCGTGCTTTATCGTGGGCATCGTGACTGTCACACCATGAAAAAGGAAATGATGGCGTCATCGGCCATCGATCGAATTGGCGAATGCCAAGTCGTGCAATTCAGGTTGCAGCCTTGAGGCACAGCCACACATTCAATAAAGCGTCAATCAGCACCCGCTGCCTCGGGAGAGCTTTCCTTACCGGCGGTTGGCTCGACGGCATCGCGATCGACGGACGGTAAACAGATCCGTCCCCCGAGCCACACGCCAATTCCGCCGACGATGACGATTGCGACGTTGTACCACATGGGGCTGACGGCATACTGGCCGGCCTCCATAAATGTCAGATCCTGAATTGCGACGCCCTCGGGTAATGGCATCGGCGTGGCATTCATTTGGGCATAGAACGTGAGGCAGCCGAGCACAATGATCAGCCCGAGCAAGACCCGCACGGCCAGACGGCCTTTGGGGCCGCCAATTTTTGCCGCCGCACAACCACCAACGATCGCAGCCGCGAAACCGCAGATCAGCATTAAGAGCGACCAGCCCGTGCTGGCCGTCGTTGTTTCACCGTCAAAGGCAAACGCATTCCCCAGCGAGTACCAAACCGTCGCGATCCCAGCCATCACGCAGATGACGGTCACGACGTAGCCAAGGAATGCCGCGATTACCGCGCGAATCATGTCGAAGGCTCCCAGGATGAAGATCGTGGCATCAAACGAGCAGGTGTGACGCCGGGCCAGTTCCAGACGCGTCGGCTGGCCGCATTCTAACGACTTTCCGCTGCTGGGAAACTACGGCCACAACGTTTGGCCGGTCCACGCTCGTAAAGCCTGCGAACGCGCCGCAACCCCACGCCAATCCCAATCCGTTTCCTACGACCGCTTCGGCTTACCGGCCATTTTCTTAAACGTGCGACGGCTGGAATGCGTTTGCGTCCGTTTGGGGGTGGACCTCGCCGTCGGCGAATACGGCCGCTTTCCAGCTCCACCTGCCAACCGAGACAACTTCAGCTGTTGTCCGGCGACCGACACGCGTTGCAACGTCTTGAACGTCGCATCCGGCATGCTCTCAGGGAGATCGACCGTGCTGTAGTGATCGTAGATTTGAATCCGCCCAATCGACGCGCTGTCCATATTTGCTTCGTTGGCGATCGCACCGACAATATTCCCCGGCTTCACATCGTGCGAACTGCCGACCTCAATGCGATAGGTCTGCATGCCCGGTTCGGAACCGTTGCTGCGGCGGGGCGTGCGAGCCGAGCGAAACGACGATCTGTCTCCGTCGGAACGTTTCCCTTTACGGCCGCCCGGCTTGTCGGCGCCGAACTTCGTCGGCTTCAAAGATTCACTGGCCAGCAGCGGTTGTTCGCCGTTGGCAAGGACTGCCAGGGCCGCGGCGATATGCTCCAGCGGAACGTCGTTCTCACGACGATAATGCTCAATAATCGCTTGAAATGTTTCCATCTCGCTGTGCGTCAGGCCCGCCGTAATCCGTTCATGAAACCGCGCCACACGCTGCTTGTTGATAGCCCGGTTCGATGGAAGGTCCATCGGCTCGATCGGCTGGCCAGTCTCTCTTTCCAACCGCTTCAACATCCGCTGCTCACGGGGATGCACAAAGAGAATGGCTTCGCCGCTCCGCCCTGCACGCCCCGTCCGACCAATCCGGTGAACGTATGATTCACTGTCGTGTGGCAAGTCATAGTTGATCACATGGCTGATGCGCTGCACGTCCAAGCCACGGGCAGCAACATCGGTGGCGACAATCACGTCGATCTTGCCCGCCCGCATCTGCTCGATCGTTCGTTCACGCCGCTTCTGTGGAATGTCGCCATTGAGGGCCGCTGTCTTATGACCGTTGGCAGCGAGAAACTCGGCCAACGGTTCCGTGGTGCTCTTCATCTTCACAAAGATCAGCACGCCGTCGGTTTGCTCCCCTTCCAGAATCCGTCCCAGTGCCATCTGCTTCTGGTGTGGCGCGGCAATGACGTAACGCTGCCGCACGGTGTCCGCCGTGGCAACCCGCTGCTGGATCGTGACCGTGGAGGGAGAATTCAAATAGGTCTTGGCAATCTTGCGAATCGGGGCGGGCATCGTCGCCGAAAACAAGGCAATTTGACGCGATTCCGGCGACTGCGAGAGAACCCACTCCACATCCTCGGCAAACCCCATCCGCAACATTTCGTCGGCTTCATCGAGGACGAGTCCGCGGAGGTCATCGAGATTCAGCGTGCCGCGTCGCATATGGTCCATGACCCGCCCCGGCGTCGCGACAATCACATGCACACCGCGTTCTAACTGACGGAACTGAATCTGATAGTCCTGGCCGCCGTAAATCGGCATCACCCGCAGGCCCTTCATGTGCGATGCGTATTTCTCGAACGCGTCGGCAACCTGGATCGCCAACTCGCGGGTCGGTGTAAGCACCAGGACCTGAGGCTTCTTTTGCTTGAGATCAACCAGCTCCAGCATCGGCAAAGCAAAGGCGGCCGTCTTGCCGGTCCCCGTTTGAGCTTGCCCGATCACGTCGCGGCCCTCGAGCAACAGCGGAATCGTCTGGGCCTGAATCGGCGTGGGCTGCGTATAGCCGGCCTTGAGCACCGATTGCAGCAGCGGTTCGCTAAGCTTGAGCTGTGTGAAGTCGGCCTCCGAACGAGCGGTACCGTCATCGTTAACCGGTTCGTCATAGCCGGCACGCGGTTCCAAATAAACCTCCTCAGGCTCGACATGACTGGCGATCACAACCCGTTTGGGCGTCCGCGATCCTGCTGGTTTCGCCTTGTCGCGAGCGGGCTCCGCGCTACTCGCTTCGGCGATGACGGCCTCGTCCATGGCCGTATCCTTGCTGGTAGCTGCGTCCGCAACTGGTTCTTCCGCAACTGGTTCCTCGGC
>JAUIHJ010000613.1 GCA_030432015.1 bacterium | reverse complement strand
AACATGCCAGTCAAAATACGACGGTCGACCTGACAGCGTCCGATTCATTCACGGTGAATCAGATCGATCAGACGGAGCAGACGGCTGAATTTCTGTTGACGCAAGTCGACGGTGAATATTTCATCGAGCTGTTAGGTAAGACGGGCGAACGCCGCGCGGATCGGCCAGTGCAACTGGCGTGTAAGCATCGGGACTTTCGCGAACCGGTCAATGTGGTGTTGCAGACCGACTTGAAAGGTCGTGTCGCGTTGGGAACGCTGCCCGACATCGTCTGGATTACAGCCAAAGGGCCCGATCAGACCGCGCAAACCTGGCATCTTATCCGTGAACGCCGCACCTACCCGTCGTCGTTGCACGGCGTCGCAGGCGAAACGTTGACCGTCCCGTACCTCGGGAATCCACAGCAGCTGAAACGTGACGAAGTTGCCCTCCTGGAAATGCGCGGCAATACATTCGTCGCGGACCGCTTCGATGCAATTGAGGTCGAGGATGGGATCTTGCGGATCGGCCAACTTCCTCGGGGGGACTATCAACTGGTCCTCAAACAGGAAGGGGAACGAGTTCGGTTGCGACTGGCCGACGGCAGACGTCAGAACGGCTACGTGCTGGGCGACAACCGCCACCTGGAGAGCAGCACGCGACCTCCGCTGCACGTCGCGTCCGTCGAGCCTCACAAAGAGCATCTTCGGATCACGCTCGCCGGCGCCGATGAGTTCACCCGCGTCCATGTCTTCGCCACCCGCTACCTGCCGGCGCATTCCGCCTTCGCCAAATTGAGTCGGATTCGGATTCCGGCGCCGCAGCGCGTGGTCCCCCCCAAGGCTATGTCGCTGTACGCGGCCGGTCGCAATATTGGTGACGAATACAGGTATATCCTCGATCGACAATTCGCCAAGAAGTACCCTGGTGTCATGCTGGACCGCCCCAGTGTCTTGCTCTCGCCGTGGGCCATGCGGAGTACCGATTCCGACCAGCAAACGGCCCAGGCAGGCGCAGACCACGCGGCTCGACCCTCCGCGGCGCCCAGGTCGGCGGCCAGCGATGCCGCGGCCCAAGAAGGTCAGTCGCGGGATGGGGACTTTTCCAATCTGGACTTCCTCTCCGAAGCGTCCACCGTAATCGTCAATGCAAAGCCCGACAAGCAGGGCGTCGTGCGGGTTCCCCGGGAGTTGCTTGGCGCCCACCCTTGGCTGCATGTGGTCGCCGTGGATCCCTACGATACGGTCTATCGCACACTCTCGCTGCCCGAGACACCCACCGATTTCCTGGACCTCCGACTGGCCCGCAGCTTAGACGTCACGCAGCACTACACTCAGCAAAAACAAATCAGTGTCGTCAACCGAGGCGACTCGTTCGTCCTGGAGGATGTTTCATCGTCCAAATTCGAGATCTATGATTCGCTGGCTCGCATCTACGCCCTGTATGCCACCTTGTCCAAGGATCCCAAGCTGGCCGAATTCAGTTTCATACTGCAATGGCCCACCTTGACCGACCAACAGAAACGCGAAAAGTATTCAACGTATGCCTGCCACGAACTGAATTACTTCCTCTCCAAGAAGGACACCGAATTCTTCCAGGAGGTCGTACTGCCATTTGTCAAGAATAAGAAGGACAAAACGTTTCTCGATCAGTGGCTCGTTGGCGCGGACTTGGACATTTATCTCCAGCCCTGGAAATACGCCCGTCTGAATGTGGTCGAGCGGATCCTGCTGTCGCATCGCATTGCCGCCGATCGCGGTCATACAGTGCGCGACATCAACCACCGTTTTGACCTGCTCCCGACGAATCTCGATCAGACCAACCACTGGTTCGATTCAGCCTTGCAGGGACGCGCGCTCGATCGGACCAGCGGCGCGGGCGGGATGGGAGGCATGGCCGGCATCGCGTTCGACGCGGATGCCAAGCTGTCAGACATGTTCATGGAATCGGCACCCAAAGCATACGGCGGAGTCGCCCCTGGTGGCTATCCAGCCACGGCAACACCGAACCTCAGCCAGGTGCCGAGCGATCAGCAGAAACAGTCGGCCGCCAAACGAAGGGCGACTCTTAACTACGGCGCCCCGGCGCCACCGACCGAACCACTGGGCATTTCCAGCGGGAAACGCCTCGATTCCCTGTTTGGAGCCGTCGAAGTCGATCGCCTGACCCGCCAGCTCTACCGACAACTCGACAAGACCCAGGAGTGGGTCGAGAACAATTACTACAAGTTGCCGCTTGCCGAGCAATCCGCGGAATTGATTACGGTCAACGCGTTTTGGCGCGACTTTGCCAACCACGACCCTGACCAGCCGTTTTTCTCGGCCAGCTTCGTCGAGTCGGCGCGGAATTTTTCCGAAATGATGTTCGCCCTGGCGCTGTTGGACTTGCCCTTCGAGGCCGGAAAGCATGAGTCCAAATTCGCGGCTGGCCGCCTGACATTGACCGCCGGCAGCCCACTAATCGTCGTGCACGAGGAAATCCGACCCACGGAAGTCGCAGAAGAGCTGACGCCCATCCTCGTCAGTCAGAACTTTTTTCGGCACGGCGATCGCTACCGCCATGTCAATAACCAGCGCCTTGACAAATTCGTCACCGACGAGTTTCTCGTGCATACCGTTTATGGTTGTCAGGTGGTGATCACCAATCCAACCTCATCCCCTCAGAAGCTCGACGTCCTGATACAGATCCCCGCCGGGGCGATGCCCGTGCTCAAGGGACGGCAAACGCGCAGCGTTCATGTGGACCTGCAACCGTATCACACGCAGACCGTGGAATATCATTTTTACTTCCCCGCCGCCGGCGAGTTTCCGCACTACCCGGTTCAAATCGCAAAGAACGAAGCCCTGCTCGCGCACGCCGAAGCGACATCCCTCACGGCTGTCGAGGCCCTCAGCCGGGTTGACCGGCAGTCGTGGGAATACATCTCACAAAGCGGTCAAAATGAAGATGTTATCGCCTTTCTGTCGAACCACAATCTGCATCGGATCGACCTTTCCAAGATCGCGTTTCGGATGCACGACAAGCCGTTCTTCCTGAAGGTGGTCGACGTGCTATCCCAGCGGCACGCCTACAATCACACTCTCTGGTCTTACGGGCTGAAGCACGACGAGCCCGGTGTCACGCGCGAGTACCTCCAGCACGCCGACACGTTTGTCGCCCAGTGCGGCCACTACCTGGAAAGTCCGTTGTTGACAATCGACCCAGTGGCCCGCCACGCGTACCAACATCTTGATTACCGCCCGCTGGTCAATGCCCGCACCCATCAGTTGGGCCGCAAACGCGAGATCATGAACGCTCGCCTCTCGCAACAGTACCACCAGTTGCTAAAGATCCTGAGTTACCGACGGACACTGAACGACGATGACCTCCTGGCTGTAACCTACTACCTGTTGCTTCAGGACCGCATCGAAGAGGCGATCATGTTTTTCGATCGAGTCAATTCTGCGAATCTCGATACGCAACTTCAATACGACTACTTCGCTGCCTATGTGAGCCTCTACCGCGAGGATGTGGACGCCGCGCGGGAAATTGTAGCTCGACATCGCGACGAGCCTGTCGACCGCTGGCGGATCGCCTTCGCCACCATCGACAAACAACTCGATGAAATCTCTGGAGCGCAAGTGGAAGTTCTGGATCCTGAAAGCCGTGACCAGATGCAAGGGAAAATGGCAGCGACCGAGCCCGGTTTCGACTTCACCGTTGAAGCCAGGAAGGTAAGAATCAACTATCAGAACCTGGCAGAAGTCTCGGTTAATTACTATCTCATGGACATCGAGTTACTATTCAGCCGGAATCCGTTCGTGCAGCAGTATTCCAGCCAGTTCTCGCACATTCAGCCGAACCTGAGCCACGATATCAAGCTACCGGCAGGCAAGACGTTACACGAATATTCGCTGCCTCAGGAATTACATAATGCGAATGTGCTCGTCGAAATCGTGGGTGCTGGTCTGACACGTTCCCAGGCCTACTATTCAAACTCGCTGGCGCTCCAGGTGATCGAAAACTACGGTCAACTCCGGATCACATCGAATGACCAAGGAAAGCCATTGGCCAAAGCTTACGTGAAAGTCTATGCGCAATTTGCGGATGGGAGCGTCCGGTTCTACAAGGACGGCTACACCGATCTGCGCGGCCGTTTTGACTATTCATCACTCAATACGAATGACCTGGATCGGGTGAAGAAATTTTCGCTCCTGGTGATGAGCGATACGCACGGCGCGGTTGTCCGCGAAGCGATGCCGCCCAAGCGATAAGCGTGTCCAGCCACGAACCCAGACGATGCACTACCCCAGCAATTCGGCGATCGGATTGCCGCCCGATACGATGGGGTGCGGGCGACCCTGCAGATCCGGGATCCGTGCCTCGTGATCAATGCCCAACGCCTGATAGATGGTCGCCGCCAGATCCTCTGGGGTGACCACGTTGCTAACCGCGTAGGCAGCGTCTTTGTCCGTCTCGCCGTAGATGAGTCCCCCCGGAACTCCCGCACCCGCGATCACGGCCGGAAACAGGGTGCTCCAGTGTCCACGCCCCCATTTGGCGTTTGCTTGCGGCGTGCGCCCCATCTCTCCCATCGCGACCACCAGCGTTTCGTCCAACAGCCCCCGCTGCTGAAGATCGGTCAACAAACCACTTAGGGCCTGATCCAGCCCTGGAATCAAATGGTCTTGCAGGTGCTGGCTGCTGCGATGTGAATCCCAACTATAACCGTCCACAGCGTCGTAGTGGACAGTCACAAATCGAACACCCGCTTCAACCAGCCGGCGGGCGACCAGCGTGGATTGCCCGAACAGGTTACGACCATAGCGGTCCCGCAATGCGGCAGGCTCGCTCTGGAGGTCAAAGGCAGTGCGCGTCTTATCCGATGCGACCAGCGACATCGCCTGTTCGCGAAATTGACCAAAGGCCTCGACGTTGTGGTACTTGTCGCTCAAACGCCGCTGATCGTCGAACTGTTCTAACAACGTTCGCCGACGATTGAGCCGGTCCACCGTGATTCCGTCACGCGGTTGGAGTCCTTGCACTTCGAACTGGAGTTCGTCGTCAGTGCAGTCCCGGAAATACGGGTTGTCCTTCGCATCGCGCTTGTCGATCCGGGTGTTCAGTGGATCGGCAGCCCGCCCGAGCCATCCTGCCGTTTCACCGGGACGTCGAAGCTGGACCTTGTAATCCTGCAGACGGCCCAGTGAATTGGGGACAACAACGTACGGCGGCAAGTCC